>NZ_NWSW01000029.1:0-75211 GCF_002531805.1 Rhizobium sp. M1
ATCTCGCCGAAATGCCGCGCATCATGAGCCGGGTGCTGAACCTCATCCAGCCGCAGATGGAAAGCCTGTCGCGGGAATTGTCGAAGTGCAAGGACGTGCTCTATCTCGGCCGCGGCACCAGCTTCCCGCTCGCCATGGAAGGGGCGCTGAAGCTTAAGGAAATTTCCTATATCCACGCCGAAGGTTATGCCGCCGGCGAATTGAAGCACGGGCCGATCGCGCTGATCGACGAGAACATGCCGGTTATCGTCATTGCCCCCTATGATCGTTTCTTCGAAAAGACCGTCTCCAACATGCAGGAGGTCGCAGCCCGCGGCGGCCGCATCATCTTCATCACCGACGAAGCCGGTGCCGCGGCCTCGAAGCTGCCGACCATGGCGACGATTACCCTGCCTGTCGTCGATGAAATCATCGCGCCGATGATCTTCTCGCTGCCGATCCAGCTGCTCGCCTATCACACGGCCGTGTTCATGGGCACGGATGTCGATCAGCCCCGCAATCTGGCGAAATCCGTGACCGTGGAATAAGCCTGGAGGGGCGGGACCTTCGCGCCGAAACATATTGTGCGACGCCCCGAATTCTGGCAATTTTGGTGTGCGGACAAGGGGGAAGGGCCGGCGTTCCGGCCCGTCCAGGACTGAGATGGAGTTCATCAGGAAACGATGGCCGACAACGCCCCCAGAATGCCGGTCGCGACCCGGCTGAGGAATAATTTTCTCGCAGGCCTGATCATCTGCGCGCCGATCGCGATTACCATCTGGCTGACCTGGACCTTCATCCATTGGTCGGACAGCTGGGTCAGGCCCTATATTCCGGCGCGCTGGAATCCGGAAAGCTATCTCAATTTCGCCATTCCCGGTTTCGGCCTGCTGATCGCCGTCGTGCTGATCACCGTCGTCGGCTTCCTCGGCAAGAACCTCATCGGCCAAAGCATCGTCCGTTTCGGCGAATCGATCGTCCAGCGCATGCCGCTGGTGCGCACGATCTATAAAAGTGTGAAGCAGATTTTCGAAACCGTGCTGAAGGAGCAGGCGAATTCCTTCAAGAAGGTGGGCCTCATCGAATATCCGAGCCCGGGCCTCTGGGCCCTGGTCTTCATCGCCACCGACGCAAAAGGCGAAATCGCCTCGAAATTCAACGCCATGGGCCAGGATATGGTCGCCGTCTTCCTGCCGCCGACGCCGGTGCCGACGGCGGGCTTCCTCGTCTTCGTGCCGCGCGAAAAGATCGTCCTGCTCGATATGAGCCCGGAAGACGCCGCCAAATTCCTGATTTCGGGCGGTCTCGTCGCACCCGGACACATGCCATCCGAGCCGAAGCAGAAGCATCTGCCGCGGCCGAAGCCTGTGGCGGTTTCCAAGGCGGATTGATGCATATCGCCCAAAAGTGTTTGGCGTTTTGGGATAACGATATGCATGGAAAGAAGATTAAAGCGCCGCGGCGCGCTTTATCCTGCTCTTAAGAACCGGATCGCCTCGTCGCGGCGGAACAGGTAGAGCAGCGTGCGGATCGCCTGTCCTCTGTCACTGGTCAGCTCCGGATCGCGCTCGATGAGATAGGCCGCATCCTTGCGGGCGATTTCCAGCAGGTCGGCATGTGCCTCGAGGCTGGCGATGCGAAAACCCGGCGTGCCGGACTGGCGGGTGCCGAGCAGTTCGCCTTCGCCGCGCAGTTTCAAATCCTCCTCGGCGATGCGAAAGCCGTCTTCGGTCTCGCGCATGATCGAAAGCCGGGCATGGCCGGTCTCGCCGAGCGGCCCCTTGTAGAGGAGGATGCAGGTCGAGGCCTCGTCGCCGCGCCCGACGCGGCCGCGCAGCTGGTGCAATTGCGCCAGGCCGAAGCGTTCGGCATGTTCGATCACCATGATCGTCGCATCCGGTACGTCGACGCCGACTTCGACGACGGTGGTGGCGACGAGCAGCCGGGTCTCGCCGTTCTTGAACGCCATCATCGCCGCATCCTTCTCCGGCCCGCTCATGCGGCCGTGGATGAGGCCGATATCGGGGCCGAGCGCGGCAACAAGTGTCGCATGCCGCTCCTCGGCCGACATCAGGTCGAGCTCTTCGGATTCTTCGACCAGCGGGCAGATCCAGTAGGCCTTCTTGCCCTCGGCAAGGGCGCTTTGCAGCCGGCCGACAATTTCGCCGGTGCGCTCCATCGGCACGGTGATCGTCTGGATCGGTTTGCGGCCGGCCGGTTTCTCGGTGAGCTTGGAAACGTCCATGTCGCCGAAGGCGGCGAGCACCAGGGTGCGCGGGATCGGCGTCGCCGTCATCACAAGCATGTGCGGCGAGATGCCCTTGGCCGTCAGCCTGAGGCGCTGATGCACGCCGAAACGATGCTGTTCGTCGACGACGGCCAGCATCAGCTTGGCGTAAGATACAGTATCCTGGAACAGCGCATGCGTGCCGATGATGATCTGCGCCGCACCCGAGGCGATGCGCTCCAGGATCTCCTCCCTTTCACGTCCCTTGGTGCGCCCGGTCAACACCTCGATGCCGAGCCCGGCGGAGGCGGCGAATTTCGAGATCGTCGCGTGGTGCTGGCGCGCCAGGATTTCGGTCGGCGCCATCAGCACCGCCTGGCCGCCGCTCTCGATCACCGCCGCCATCGACATCAGCGCCACCAGCGTCTTGCCGGAACCGACATCGCCCTGCAGCAGCCGCAGCATGCGCTCGGTGCCCGCCATATCCTTCAGAATGTCGGCGATCGCCTCGTTCTGGCTTGATGTGGGTGAGAAGGGCAGGGTCTTCAGGATCTTGCCGCTGACCGCACCTGTCGCCTGCACCGGCTGGCCCGCGACCTTGCGCAGCCGCTGGCGCACCAGGCTCAGCGACAGCTGGCCGGCGAGGAACTCGTCATAGGCGAGCCGCCGCCGCGCTGGGGCTTGTGGGTCGATATCGGCGGGATCGCGCGGCTCGTGCAGCATATGGAAGCTGTCGCGGATCGACGGCAGGCCCTGTTTCTGCGTCAAGGCGAGATCGATCCATTCCGGCAGCTCGGGAAACCGCGGCAGGGCGGCGTCGATGATCTTACGCAATGTCTTCGGCGAAAGCCCCGCCGTCAGCGGATAGATCGGCTCGACCAGCGGCAGGTTCTCCGCCTCGTCGGCCCTGACGATATAGTCCGGATGCACCATCGAGGCGCGGCCGTTGAACCAGTCGACCTTGCCGCTAACCGTCACCTCCGCATCGATCGGCAGCTGCTTTTCCAGCCATGCCGCCTGTCCGCGGAAGAAGACCAGCGTCAGTTCGCCGGTCTCGTCATGCAGGAAGACGCGGTAGGGCACATTGCTCTTGCCGCGCGGCGGCACCTGGTGGCGGTCGACACGGGCGGTGATCGTCACGATCGCGCCCTGCGGCGCGCGAGCGATTCCCGGCTGGTTGCGCCGGTCGATCAGCGAGAAGGGTGCGTGGAAGAGGAGATCGATGACCCGGCAATCCTCCGGCGTCTCGCGACCGAGCAGCTTGACCAGCAGTTCGGCGATCTTCGGGCCGACGCCCGGAAGGCCCGAAATGGGGGAAAACAGCGGATCGAGAATGGCGGGGCGCATACGGTCAAAATGCGATGAACAATGCGGCCTTGGCAAGGCTGACAAGCCGCTTTCCAGGGTCTATAGAGGCGCATCAACAGGAAGGTAATGCCATGACAGGTGTCACGCTCACGAGTGCCGGTCTCGACCCGCGCCGCCGCCGCATCCTTTTCCGCTGCTGGCATCGCGGCATCCGCGAGATGGATCTGGTCTTCGGCCAGTTCGCCGAAGCCGAGATCGCGACGCTTTCGGAAGCCGAGCTCGACGAGTTCGAGACGATCATGGCCGAAGAGGACAATGATCTTGTTCGCTGGATCATGGGAACCTGGCCGGTGCCCGAGCGTTTCCAGACACCGATGTTTGCCCGCCTTGCCGCCTACACGCCCGATTTCGACAAGCCCCTCAGGACGCCGGAATGATCCCTGGTTTCGATGCGAAGAAGCTTGCGGCCATTGCCGAGCCGCTGACGATCGGCAATGTGCCTGCCGGCCTCGAACCGCTGCTGCTCGCCGAGCTCGCCCGCGCGGGGGAACCGGTCGCCTATGTCATGTCCGACGGCCACCGCATGGCCGATCTCGAGCAGATGCTCGGCTTCGTCGCCCCCGACATTCCGGTTCTCACCCTGCCGGCCTGGGACTGTCTGCCCTATGACCGCGTCTCGCCGAGCGCCGATACCTCGGCCCGTCGGCTTGCCGCACTCGGCGGCCTCATCGCTCACCGGAAAAAGCCGCATGCGGCCATCGTGCTCGTCACCGCCAATGCCATGCTGCAGAAAGTGGCGCCCCACGATGTCATCGAAAGCCTGAGCTTTTCGGCCCGGCCCGGCAACCAGCTGCGCATGGACGATCTCGCCGGACGTCTGGAGCGCAACGGTTTCGACCGCGTCGCGACCGTTCGCGAAGTCGGCGAATATGCCGTGCGCGGTGGCATTCTCGACGTCTTCGTGCCGGGATCGGAAGAGCCGGTCCGCCTCGATTTCTTCGGCGATACGCTGGAATCGATCCGCAGCTTCGATCCGGCGAGCCAACGCACGACCGGTCAGGTGCGCTCACTCGATCTCAACCCGATGAGCGAGGTGACGCTGACGCCGGATACGATCAGCCGCTTCCGCAAGAATTACCTGTCGGCTTTCGGCGCGACGACACGTGATGACGCGCTCTATCTCGCCGTCTCCGAAGGCCGCCGTTACCCCGGCATGGAGCATTGGCTGCCGTTCTTCTACGAGAAGCTCGATACCGTTTTCGATTATCTCAGCGGCTTCCGAGTCGTCACCGACCATACGGTGCGGGAGGCGGCGGAAGAACGCTCCAAGCTTGTCCTCGATTATTTCGACGCCCGCCTGAATTCCGGCCAGCCGGCCAAGGGCCAGATGGCGCAGGGCACACCCTACAAGCCGGTGGCGCCGGGGCAGCTCTACCTGGACAGCAAGCTTTTCGCCAAGACGCTCGACGCGCTCGGCGCGATCCGTGTCAGCCCTTTCAATGAAATCGAGGGCGAGGCGAGGCGGGTCGTCAATATCGAAGCCCGCCAGGGCCAGCGCTGGGCTCGCTCGAATGCCGAGGGCGGCGGCGATGCCGAGCGCGTCAATATCTTCGACGTCGTCGTCAAGCATATCGCCGACCGCCGCGCCGGCGGGGCGAAAGTGCTGGTCACCGCCTGGACCGAAGGTTCGCTGGAGCGGCTACTGCAGGTGCTGAACGAGCATGGCCTGGAAAAGGTGAAGCCGGTCGAGGCGCTGAAGGATCTCGGGGCGCTGGGCAAAGGCGAGGCCGCTGCCGCCGTGCTCAATCTCGAATCCGGCTTCGAGGCCGGCGATCTCGTCGTCATCGGCGAACAGGATATTCTCGGCGACCGCATGGTGCGCCGCTCCAAGCGCCGCAAGCGTACCGCCGATTTCATCGCCGAGGTCGCTGGCCTCGACGAGGGCTCGATCGTCGTCCATGCCGAACACGGCATCGGCCGCTTTATCGGCCTCAAGACCATCGAGGCGGCAGGCGCCCCGCATGCCTGCCTCGAACTGCAATATGCCGATGAGGCCAAGCTCTTCCTGCCGGTCGAAAACATCGATCTTCTCTCCCGCTACGGCGGCGAGGGCACCGAGGCTCAGCTCGACAAGCTCGGCGGCGGCGCCTGGCAGATGCGCAAGGCCAAGCTCAAGAAGCGGTTGCTCGATATGGCGGACGCGCTGATCCGCATCGCCGCCGAGCGTCTGACGCGCCACGCGCCTGTTCTGACGACGCCGGACGGGCTTTACGACGAGTTCTCCGCCCGCTTCCCCTATGACGAGACCGAGGACCAGGATAACGCCATCGATGCGGTGCGCTCCGATCTCGGCGCCGGCCGGCCGATGGATCGTCTCGTCTGCGGCGACGTCGGCTTCGGCAAGACCGAAGTGGCCTTGCGCGCCGCCTTCGTCGCCGCGATGAACGGCGTCCAGGTTGCCGTCGTCGTGCCGACGACCTTGCTCGCGCGCCAGCATTTCAAGACTTTCTCCGAGCGTTTTCGCGGCCTGCCGGTGCGCATCCAGCAAGCCTCGCGGCTTGTCGGCGCCAAGGAACTGGCGCTGACCAAGAAGGAAGTCTCCGAAGGCAAGACCGATATCGTCGTCGGCACGCATGCGCTGCTCGGCGCCGGCATCCAATTCGCCAATCTCGGCCTGCTCGTCATCGACGAGGAGCAGCATTTCGGCGTCAAGCATAAGGAGCGGCTGAAGGAGCTGAAGAGCGACGTGCACGTGCTGACGCTTTCGGCGACGCCGATCCCGCGCACGCTGCAGCTTGCCATGACCGGCGTGCGCGAACTGTCGCTGATCACCACGCCGCCGGTCGATCGCATGGCGGTGCGCACCTTCATCTCGCCCTTCGACAGCCTGGTCATCCGCGAGACGCTGATGCGCGAGCACTATCGCGGCGGCCAGAGTTTCTATGTCTGCCCGAGGCTTGCCGACCTCGCCGATGTGCATGCCTTCCTGCAGTCCGACGTGCCGGAGCTGAAGGTTGCCGTCGCTCATGGCCAGATGCCGGCCGGCGAACTCGAAGAAATCATGAACGCCTTTTATGAAGGCCGTTACGACGTGCTGCTGTCCACCACCATCGTCGAATCCGGCCTCGACGTGCCGACAGCCAACACGCTGATCGTCCATCGCGCCGATATGTTCGGCCTTGCCCAGCTCTATCAGCTGCGCGGCCGCGTCGGCCGCTCGAAGGTGCGCGCTTTTGCCCTCTTCACCCTGCCTGTGAACAAGGTGCTGACGGCAACGGCCGACCGCCGGCTGAAGGTGCTGCAGTCGCTGGATACGCTCGGCGCCGGCTTCCAGCTGGCGAGCCACGATCTCGATATCCGCGGCGCCGGCAACCTGCTCGGTGAGGAACAGTCGGGTCACATCAAGGAAGTCGGCTTCGAGCTCTATCAGCAGATGCTGGAAGAGGCGGTCGCCGAGGTGAAGGGCGTCGACGAGATCCACGATACCGGCTGGTCGCCGCAAATCTCGGTCGGCACGACGGTGATGATCCCGGAGGATTACGTTCCCGATCTGCATCTGCGCATGGCGCTTTACCGCCGTCTCGGCGAACTCACCGAACTCAAGGAGATCGACGGCTTCGGCGCCGAGATGATCGACCGCTTCGGCCCGATGCCGATCGAAGTCCAGCATCTCCTGAAGATCGTCTACATCAAGTCGCTCTGCCGCACCGCCAATGTCGAAAAGCTCGATGCCGGCCCGAAGGGCGTCGTCGTGCAGTTCCGCAACAAGGAATTCCCGAACCCGGCAAATCTCGTCGGTTATATCGGCAAGCAGGGCACGATGGCGAAGATCCGCCCCGATCACAGCCTGTTCCTGACCCGCGACCTGCCGACACCGGAAAAGCGCCTGCAGGGCGCCGCTGTTATCATGACGCAACTGGCCGAGATGGCGAAATAGAAGCAGTTCCAGCAAAAGTGTGCAGCGGTTTTGCCAGGCAAAGCGCGAAGCGCTTTTGCCGAGAATGCGTAAAGTCAAAGAGACCGGAAGAGGGAGGCAGGCATGGCGACATACGGCGCAACGATCGTCTGGGAGCGCAACGGCGAAACCTTCACCGACAACCGCTACAGCCGCTCCCACCGCTGGACCTTCGACGGCGGCATCGAGGTGAGGGCGTCCTCGTCCTCACATGTCGTTCCGCTTCCTTATTCCGCCGAAGACGCCGTCGATCCGGAGGAAGCTTTTGTCGCCTCGCTCTCCAGCTGCCACATGCTCTGGTTCCTGTCGATCGCCGCCAAACTGCGCTTCTGCGTCGACAGCTACACCGATGCCGCCGAGGGCCTCATGGAGAAGAATGCCGAAGGCCGGCTTGCCATGACTGTCGTGACACTGAAGCCCCGTGTTGTCTTCAGTGGCGACAAGCAGCCCTCGCTGAGCGAGCTCGAGGCGCTGCATCATCGCGCCCACGACGAATGCTTCATCGCCAACTCAGTGAAGACCGAGGTGCGTTGCATTCCGGTTCTGGGATGAAGGCTGATACTGTTCAGTCGGCTGGCGGTTCTGACCAGCCGATCAGTCTTCCTCGACCCAACTCTGTCGCGGCTCTTCGATCTCGATGCGCATCGGCGCCTCAGTTGAGTCCCGATCGCGCCTCGGCTTTCGCCTTGGCGATATCGCGCAGCGCATTCGCCAGCACATCCGGCGTCTGGGCGCCGCTGACGGCATATTGTTGGTCGAAGATGAAGAACGGCACGCCGTTGACGCCCATTTCCTGCGCTGCGTTGATTTCGGCGACGATCAGATCACGATCGGCATCGGAGGCGAGCAGCGAGGCGATGACCGAGCGGTCCAGGCCGGTCTTTTCGGCGATATCGAGCAGCACCGCGTGGTCGCCGACATTGCAGCCTTCTTCGAAATTCGCTTTGAACAGGGCTGCGACGACCGCGTCCTGCTTTTCGCGGCCTTCGATCATCGCCCAGTGGATCAGCCGATGGGCGTCGAGCGTGTTCGGGCCGATCTTGATCGCCTCGAAATCAAAGGCGATGCCGACCTCGCGGCCGAGATCGGTCAGCATCTTGTGGGCCTGCGCCACGCGCTCCTCGCCGCCGAGCTTCTCGGCCAGCGCCTTCTTCTGGTCGACGCCTTCCTTAGGGTAATCGGGATTGAGCCGATAGGGCCGCCAGTTGATATCGACGCCGACTTCGTCCTGCACCTCGGCAATGGCGAGTTCCAGCCGTGCCTTGCCAAGATAGCACCAGGGGCAGACGACATCCGAGACGACGTCGATGGTGATACGCTCCATGATGATCTTCCTTATATCTGCATATCTGCGCGTCTCCGTGGAGACATCGGGCCGAGGCCTTCGGCCGCTTCTATTGGGCGCTTGTATCCCACCATATCGGCAGCTGATAGCCATAAAGCGGTACCGTGTCGGGATGGCCGATGCGCTTGCTGCGCGCCACCCACTGCTGGTCCATGTGATAGAGCGGCAGCACGTAGTGGCTCGACAGCAGCAGGCGGTCGTAGGAGCGAACCGCCGCGGTGAATTCTTCCGCCGAGCGCGCCCTCAGCAGATGATCGATCAGCGTGTCGAGATCGGCATCATTGGCGCCGGCAAAGCTGTCCGAGCCCTCGCGCGTGCGGGCAGCCGAAGACCAGCGGCCGAGCTGCTCGTTTCCAGGCGACAGCGACGAGGTAAAGGACTTCATGATCATGTCGTAATCGAAGCTGTTCGTGCGGCTCTGATATTGCGAATCATCGACCGTGCGGATCGACGCCGCGATGCCGATCGCCTGCAGCGAACGCTGGTAAGCGACGGCGAGCTTCTCCTGGTCGGCATTCTGCGTCATGATTTCAAAAGCGAGTTGCCGCCCCGAGGCATCGGCCATCTTGCCGCCCTGAATCGTATAGCCGCTCTCCCTCAACAGCCCGACCGCCTGCTTCAGCACGTTGCGATCGCGGCCGGAGCCGTCGGTGACCGGCAGCTTGTAGGTACCGTCGAGAATGTCGGAGGCGATTTTGTCCTTGATCGGTCCGAGTAGCGCAAGCTCCGCGGCATTGGCGGGCACGCCGAAGCTCGAAAGCTCGGAATTCTGCCAGAAGCTTTGAGTGCGCTTGTAGGCGCCGGAATAGAGGTTTTTGTTCGCCCATTCGAAATCGAACACCAGCGACAGGCCTCCACGCACTTTCGGATCGGCAAAGATCGGCCGCCGCGTGTTGAAGACGAAGCCGAGCATGCCGCTCGGCAGTTTCGGCGTGAACACGTCCTTGATGATAGCCCCGGAGGTGACCGCGGGGAAATTATAGGCATTGGCCCAGTGACCGGGATTACCGTCGGGATAGATGTCGACATCGCCCTTTTTGAAGGCTTCGAACAACGTCGTGTCCTGCAGATAATACTGGACCGTGATCTGATCGTAATTGTCGGTGCCGACCTTGGCAGGAATGTCCTTGCCCCAGTAATTCGGGTCGCGCTCATAGGTGATGCTTTCGCCGGGCTTCACCACCTTCACCTTATAGGGGCCGGAACCGACCGGCGGCGTCAGCGATGTGCGATCAAAGGTTTCGGGATCGATCGCATGTTTCGGCAGCACCGGGAAAAGGCCGAAAATCAAAGGCGTCTCTCGGTCGGCCTTGTCATTGAAGGTAAAGCGCACGCTGTGTTCGCCGACCTTCTCCATCTTGGCGACGACCTTGAGGCGGTTGGCGAAAGGGACGCGGCCTTTGTCACGCAACAGCTCGAAGCTGAACATCACATCCTCGGGCGTTACCGGCTGGCCGTCGGACCATTTTGCCTTCGGATTGAGGTTGAACTGAATGAAGCTCCTGTCGTCGTCCCATTCGACGGTCTGGGCAAGCAGGCCGTAAAGCGTGAAGGGCTCGTCCCTGGAGCGCTGCATCAGCGATTCGTAGACGAGGTTGCCGTAGTCCGGGTCCCACATGCCGCGTGCCGTCGTGCGCATGCTCTTCAGAATGAACGGGTTGAGGTTGTCGAAGGTGCCGACGACGCCATAGGTGATCTTGCCGCCCTTCTTGACGTCGGGATTGACGTAAGGGAAGTTCTTGTAGTCCGGCGGCAGGGCCGGCTCGCCATGCATCGCGATGCCGTGCAGCGGTTCGGCAGCGACGGTGCCGCAGAGCAGCGAGAGGACGAGGGGGACGACGATCCGGAGCATTCGGCAATCCTTGAAATCCGCGAAAAATGGGCACGATTCACGCCGGAGATTAGCATGGGGTCGACCGATTCCAACACGCGGACGCGATTTCTTTGGCGCCGGCGATGAAATAGCTGCTCGAATTGCCAAAGAAATGCTGGATATCTTGAACGCTGCGATGTAACAGGTGAACCCGAAGTTTCGGGGTCATGCATTTGCCTCATTTTTCTATGAGGTGAGTGCCGAACGACCCGATGGTTGGGGCGGCACGTCGTTGCCCCGAACGGATATCAGGAGACGGAATTCGTTATGATGTTCAAGTCTGAAAAGAAAATGCGGGCAGCACTGTCCGTTCTGGCAGTGATGTTCGGCGCCGCTTCGGCTCCGGTCTCCTCCTTCGCCCAGGATGCGGCGGCTCCAGGTCCGGCCCAGGGCGTCGGCGCCCCCAAGCTCGGCTGGTACAAGACCTGCACCAAGCAGGAAGACAACGACATCTGTGTCGTCCAGAACCTGATCCTCGCCAATGGCGGCCAGCTCGTCACGGCCGTCGGCCTGATCTCGGTCACCGGCAAGATCAACCGCAAGATTCTGCAGGTCTCCGTTCCCACCGCGCGCCTGATTCCTCCTGGAATCATGATGCAGATCGATGGTGGCAAGGGCCAGAAGCTCGATTACGCCGTCTGCCTGCCGGACAAATGCACCGCCGAAATCCCGCTGACCGATGCGATGATCGCCAGCCTCAAGAAGGGCAGCGACGTGATCTTTACTTCGATCAACTTCCGCCGCGCCCCGAACCCGATCAAGATCTCGCTCGAAGGCTTCACCGGCGCTTATGACGGCGAACCGGTTACCGAAAACAAGCTTGCTGAAAGCCAGCGCAGCCTGCAGGAAGGCATGCAGAAGAAGGCTGACGAAGCCCGCAAGAAGCTGGAAGACGCCCAGAAGGCAGCCAAGGCGCAGTAATCCTGCCGCCATATTGAATTGGAAACCCGGCTTCAGGCCGGGTTTTTTTATGGATAAACCGCTTGCCTCGCTGGGCTTTAGGCCTCGCTTGTATGTTCGTGCCGTGAAAGGGGGGCGTGCCTTGCGAGACGTTAGCGAGGGACGGAGAGTTCGCGGCATATTCCCTTTTTCCCCGTCAGAACAGGGAGAAGGTGGCGGCAGCCGGATAAGGGGCTTTCCGCGCAAGCCAAAAGAAAAAGGCCTCGCTGGGAGAGGCGAGGCCTTGTTTCATGGATCGGCACGTCTGATCTAGTGGGCGAAGCTCATCTTGGGTTTGAACTGCCCTGACGGGGCTTGATCGAAAATCTGATAGATCTGCGGATTGCGAAGCGGCGTGCCGCTTTCGTCGTTCACCAGGTTCTGCTCGGAGACATAAGCGACATACTCGCTCTCGTCATTTTCGGCGAGCAGGTGGTAGAAGGGTTGATCCTTGCTGGGGCGCACCTCGGCGGGAATGGAATTCCACCATTCCTCCGTATTGGCGAACTCCGGATCCACGTCGAAGATGACGCCGCGAAACGGAAAAACCTTGTGCCGGACCACTTCGCCGATACTGAACTTTGCTATTCTTTCTTTCATGGTACGACTTCCTTTCATCACCGAATTTGGTGATTGGTGGCTCATAAATCAAGATTTTTGAGCCAGTTCGTCACATGAACGTCATATCCTCGCCGTCTGCCGTTCGTGACGTGGGAGGCGAAAGCCCCAGCAAGCCGGGGCTTTCGGTCTTCGATTGATCAGGCCGAATAGTACATGTCGTATTCGACCGGGTGCGGCGTCATTTCGAAACGCATCACCTCTGCCATCTTCAACTCGATGAAGGCATCGATCTGGTCGTCGTCGAAGACGCCGCCGGCCGTCAGGAACTTCCGGTCCTTGTCGAGGCTTTCCAGCGCCTCGCGCAACGAGCCGCAGACGGTCGGAATCTTCTTCAATTCCTTCGGCGGCAGGTCGTAGAGATCCTTGTCCATGGCCTTGCCGGGATGGATCTTGTTCTTGATGCCGTCGAGGCCAGCCATCAGCATGGCGGCGAAGGCGAGGTAGGGGTTTGCGGTCGGATCCGGGAAGCGGACTTCGACGCGCTTGGCCTTCGGGTTCGAGCCGAAAGGAATGCGGCAGGAGGCCGAGCGGTTGCGAGCCGAATAGGCGAGCAGCACCGGCGCTTCATAACCCGGAACGAGACGCTTGTAGGAGTTCGTCGACGGGTTGGTGAAGGCGTTGATCGCCTTGGCGTGCTTGATGATGCCGCCGATATAGTAAAGGCAGCTCTCGGAGAGGCCGGCATATTCGTCGCCGGCAAAGGTCGGCTTGCCGCCCTTCCAGATCGACTGGTGCACGTGCATGCCCGAGCCGTTGTCGCCGAAGATCGGCTTCGGCATGAAGGTCGCGGTCTTGCCGTAGGCGTTCGCCACCTGGTGCACGACGTATTTGTAGATCTGCATCTTGTCGGCGTTACGCACCAGCGTGTCGAACTTGATGCCGAGTTCGTGCTGGGCGGCCGCCACTTCATGGTGATGCTTTTCGACGACGACGCCCATTTCGGAGAGAACCGTCAGCATTTCCGAACGCATGTCCTGGGCGCTATCAACCGGCGGAACCGGGAAATAGCCGCCCTTGACGCGCGGGCGATGGCCGAGGTTGCCGGTTTCGTAATCGGTGTCGTCGTTCGACGGCAGTTCGGTCGAATCGAGCTTGAAGCCGGTATTGTACGGATCTGCTTTGTACTTGACGTCGTCGAAGACGAAGAATTCGGCTTCCGGGCCGACGAAGATCGTGTCGCCGATGCCGGAGGCCTTGAGATAGGCTTCGGCCTTCTTGGCGGTGCCGCGCGGATCGCGGTTATAGGCCTCGCCGGAAACCGGATCGAGGATGTCGCAGACGATGACCATGGTCGACTGGGCGAAGAACGGGTCCATATGCACCGTTTCGGTATCGGGCATCAGCACCATGTCGGACTCGTTGATGGCCTTCCAGCCACCGATCGAGGAGCCGTCGAACATCACGCCATCGGCGAACATGTCTTCGTCGACGCAGGCAACGTCCATCGTCACATGCTGCAGCTTGCCCTTCGGGTCGGTGAAACGCAGATCAACGAACTTCACGTCGTTTTCCTGGATCTGCTTCAGAATTTCGCTTGCGGTCGCCATTAAATACCTTCCTCCAATTTGCAATGACAATAGGTGGGCGCGGTGACGGTATCGGACTTTGCGCGGTAGGCAAAGTGGTCAGATGGCATCGATGCCGGTCTCGCCGGTGCGGATGCGGATAACCTCTTCGACATTGGAGACGAAGATCTTTCCGTCGCCGATGCGGCCGGTCTGCGCCGCCTTGCGGATCGCGTCGATGACCGCCTCCGCGTTTTCGTCGGCCAGCACGACCTCGACTTTCACCTTCGGCAGGAAATCCACGACGTATTCGGCTCCGCGGTAGAGTTCCGTGTGGCCCTTCTGACGACCGAAGCCCTTGGCTTCCGTGACTGTGATACCCTGCAGGCCGACTTCCTGAAGGGCTTCCTTCACTTCGTCCAGCTTGAAAGGCTTAATGATCGCTTCGATCTTTTTCATGAGAAAATGCTCTCCGCTTCTCCCGTTATGGCAGGATGTTTCCCGCTCGCCGGATATGATGCAGATATCGTGCCAGTTTGAAATCCGTCTTTTCGAAAAAATACGCCGATTCTGTCAAAACCGGCGCGTTTGCGGGGCATTCGATATGGTTTTGGTGATGGAGAAGTGAAAAAACATCGTCTCCTGCCTAAAATCAGATCGAAAACCGCGAAAGTCAGATTTTCCAGCGATTGCCAAAGCAGATCTCGATTCGGTGAAAAGATAGGCAAATGCATAAAATAAGGGCTTTCGCTTGATGGTTCATGCGGTTGTTTTTTGAGCGTTTTTTGAATTGAATAGGCTGATGAGCAAACATCTCTCCGACCTTCTCCTTACGCCAGCCGAAATGGCAGCCGTC
This sequence comes from Rhizobium sp. M1, assembly GCF_002531805.1. Taxonomy (NCBI): domain Bacteria; kingdom Pseudomonadati; phylum Pseudomonadota; class Alphaproteobacteria; order Hyphomicrobiales; family Rhizobiaceae; genus Rhizobium; species Rhizobium sp. M1. Next base: position 14,609 of record NZ_NWSW01000029.1, read on the forward strand.
GATACGGCCGCGGCCGCGTCCGGCATCGACTCCTTCGGTCTGATGGAACGGGCAGGGGCTGCGGTCGCCGCTGCCGCGCTCAGGCTTCATCCGGCTGCTTTGCGTTTCGTCGTGCTCTGCGGCCCGGGCAACAATGGTGGCGACGCCTATGTCGCGGCAAGGCATCTGCAGGAAGGCGGAGCGACGGTGGCGCTCTTCCAGCTCGGTGATCCCTCCAGGCTGAAGGGTGACGCCGCCCGTGCTCGGGCCGGCTGCGCGCTTCAGGGGCAGGGGCTTGAGCTCTATCGGCCCGAAAGCGGCGATGTCGTCGTCGACGGCCTGTTCGGGGCCGGGCTCGGTCGCGCGGTGCCGGCCGCTGTCGGCACAGTGATCGAGCACGTCGCAGAGGCCGATATCCCCGTGCTTGCGATCGACCTGCCCTCCGGCGTCGACGGCCGCACCGGCAAGGTGCTGGGCGCGGCCTTCCGCGCGCGCAACACCATCACCTTCATGACGCGCAAGCCCGGCCATCTGCTGATGCCGGGCAGGGAGCTATGCGGCGAGCTGGCGGTCTTCGATATCGGCATTCCCGCCCGCATCATCAGGGCCGAGGCAGGCGGTCTCATCGCCGAGAACACGCCGGATGCCTGGAAGGCCGTACTGCCGCCGGAGCAGTTGGAGACGCATAAATACAAGCGCGGCCATCTGGTCGTCTTCTCAGGCGAGGCCGACAAGACGGGTGCCGCGCGCATGTCGGCGGCCTCCGGCCTGAAGGCCGGCGCCGGGCTGGTAACGATTGCAGCGCCCCTTGCAGCAATGGCCGCCAATGCCGCGCATCTCACAGCCGTGATGCTGCATGCGATCGACGATGCCGCCGAACTCGAAGACTGGCTCTCGGACCGGCGGCTGCAGACCTTCGTCCTCGGTCCCGGTTTCGGCATCGGCGCCCGAGCGCGCGCCTTCGTCTCGACGCTTACCGAACGCCGGCTGGTGCTCGATGCCGACGGCATCTCCTCATTCAAGGACGATCCGCAACGGCTTTTCGATCTTTTCCGAGGCGAGCCGCGCCTGGTGCTGACGCCGCATGAGGGCGAATTTTCGCGCCTGTTTCCCGATATCGGCGGCGACGATGCGCTGGGCAAGGTCGACAAGGCGCTCGCCGCCGCCCGCCGCGCCAATGCCGCGATCGTCTATAAAGGCGCCGATACCACCATCGCCTCGCCGGACGGCCGCGCGCTCATCAATACCAATGCGCCGGCCTGGCTTGCGACCGCCGGGTCCGGCGATGTGCTCGCCGGCATCATCGGCGGATTGCTCGCCCAGGGCCTGCCGGCCTTCGAGGCGGCGGCCGCCGGCGTCTGGCTGCATGGAGAGGCCGCCCGCCGCGCCGGCAAAGGGCTGACGGCGGAGGATCTCGCAGCGGCGGTACTGCCGTTGTAGCTCAATCTATTTCTCGAGCAATTTCTGTAGGGCGATCGCCCCATGCGGCGCATTCACCTTGCCCTCATGGATCATGAAGGCGAAGACGTCGCGCGGCTCGACCTTGACCGTGCGGCCTTTATCGATCAGCGGCAGATCGTCGGGTACCTTGCCTTCCGCCCAGGTCGCGAGCCGGTCCGCCCAGGCCTTCAAGTCCTTGTCGGGATAGCAGGTCGCAATATCGTCCGATCCCTTCTGCAGTCTGGCATAGACGAAATCGGCCGTGACGTCGGCGATCATCGGATATTCGAAATGTTCGGCGCAGACCGGTGCCACGCCGTATTTGGCAAGCAGGGCGACGAATTCCGGCACCTTGAAGGAATCGTGCCGGACCTCGACAACGTGGCGAAGCGAAAGCCCGTCCTGTTTTGCCGGCAGCAGCTTCAGGAAGGCCTCGAAATCTTCCGGATCGAACTTCTTCGTCGGCGCGAATTGCCAGAGCAGCGGCCCGAGATGATCGCCGAGCTCACCGATTCCAGATGACAGGAACCGCTCCATCGATTCCCCGGCCTCGGCGAGCACCCGCCGATTGGTGACGAACCGCGTCGCCTTCAGCGAAAAGATAAAACCGTCGGGCACGTCGGCTGCCCATTTGGCAAAGACGGCCGGCTTCTGGGTGCTGTAATAGGTGCCATTGACCTCGATGACCTTCAGCTGGCGGCTGGCATAATGCAGCTCGTCCTTCTGCTTGAGATCATCGGGAAAGAAATGCCCGCGCCAGGGCTCGAAGGTCCAGCCGCCGATGCCGGTGCGGATAATGCCGGATTTCGTCATGTCGTCCTCCCCTTTTGGCAGCCACTCAGGCCGCATAAATCTCTTTCGTCATGTCGACGAGGGACCATCCTGGCCGATACGGGTTCGGCCGGCGACCCGTTTCCTGAAATCCGAAGGCGCGATAAAGCGCTATATTCCGTTCCATCCGAGCATTGGTATAGAGCCGGATCTCTGGCAGTGCCCATTCCCGCGCCTTGCCCTCCAGCCATTCGAGCATCGCCAGCCCGTGGCCGGCACGCTGAAAGGCCGGCGAGACCGCGATGCTGAACAGCATGAGGTGATCCGAATGTCGCTCGACGACCGTGAGCCCTGCGATTTCGCCGCCGATATCGCGCAGCCACACCTCGCCGCGTTCGATCCGTGGCGTGTAGTCTTCCGTCACCGGGATCGGTGGCGAGCCGAAGAGTTCGGTATAGGGCAGATAGGCGGCTGCCGTCAGCGTCGTGATCGTTTGGAGATCGTCACGTGACGCCAGCCTCATCGTCATTCCGCCGCAGCCGCCCTCTTGGCCGGCCGCCGTTCCAGCAATTCCTTGAGGAAGTGTCCGGTATAGGAACGCTTCTCCTTGACGATTGCTTCGGGGGTGCCGGTTGCGACGATTTCGCCGCCGCCATCGCCGCCCTCGGGGCCGAAATCGAGCACCCAGTCGGCCGTCTTGATGACTTCGAGATTGTGCTCGATCACCACAACCGAATTGCCCTGATTGACCAGCTCGTGCAGCATTTCGAGCAGCTTGGCGACGTCGTGGAAATGCAGTCCGGTCGTTGGTTCGTCGAGAATATAGAGCGTACGCCCGGTCGAGCGCTTCGACAGCTCCTTGGCAAGCTTGACGCGCTGCGCCTCGCCGCCGGAAAGCGTGTTGGCCTGCTGGCCGACCTTGATATAACCGAGGCCGACATCCTTCAGCGATTGCAGCTTGTCACGCACCGCCGGCACTGCCGCGAAGAAATCGACGCCTTCCTCTACCGTCATGTCGAGCACGTCGGCGATCGACTTCTGCTTGAAGGTGACGTCGAGCGTCTCTCTGTTGTAGCGCTTGCCGTGGCAGACGTCGCAGGTGACGTAGACGTCGGGCAGGAAGTGCATCTCGATCTTGATGACGCCGTCGCCCTGGCAGGCTTCGCAGCGTCCGCCCTTGACGTTGAAGGAGAAGCGGCCCGGCTGATAGCCGCGCGCCTTGGCTTCCGGCAGGCCGGCGAACCAGTCGCGGATCGGCGTGAAGGCGCCGGTATAGGTCGCCGGGTTCGAGCGCGGCGTGCGGCCGATCGGCGACTGGTCGATGTCGATCACCTTGTCGATATGCTCGAAGCCGTCGATCCGGTCATGATCGGCGGGGATTTCGCGCGCACCCATGACGCGGCGCGCCGCCGATTTATACAGCGTCTCGATCAGGAAGGTGGACTTGCCGCCGCCGGAGACCCCGGTCACCGCTGTGAAGACGCCGAGCGGGATCGCGGCCGTGACATTCTTCAAATTGTTGCCGCGCGCGCCGACGACTTTGATCTCGCGGCCTTTCTTCGGCTTGCGGCGCTCGTCTGGAACCGGCACGCCGAGTTCGCCCGAGAGATATTTGCCGGTCAGCGACTTCGGGTTGTCCATGATATCCTGCGGCGTGCCATGGGCGATGACCTGGCCGCCATGGATGCCGGCCGCCGGGCCGATGTCGACGACGTCGTCAGCCGTCAGGATCGCATCCTCGTCATGCTCGACGACGATGACCGTATTGCCGATGTCACGCAGGTGCTTCAGCGTGTCGAGCAATCGGGCATTGTCGCGCTGATGCAGGCCGATCGACGGCTCGTCGAGCACGTAAAGCACGCCCGTCAAGCCCGAGCCGATCTGCGATGCGAGGCGAATGCGCTGGCTCTCTCCGCCCGACAGCGTGCCTGAGTTGCGCGACAGGCTGAGATATTCCAGGCCGACATCGTTGAGGAAGCGCAGCCGGTCGCGGATTTCCTTGAGGATGCGCACGGCGATCTCGTTCTGCTTGGCGTTGAAGCTGGCCGGCAGCGTCTCGAACCAGTCGCGGGCGATGCGGATCGACATCTCGGTGACTTCGCCGATATGCAGCCTGTTGATCTTCACGGCGAGCGCTTCGGGTTTCAGGCGATAGCCGTTGCAGGAAGGGCAGGGGGCGGCCGACATGAAACGCTCGATATCTTCGCGCGCCCAGGCGGAATCCGTCTCCTTCCAGCGGCGCTCGAGATTGGTGATGATGCCCTCGAAGTTCTTGTGGGTCGTATAGGAGCGCGCGCCGTCGGCGTAGTGGAATTCGATCTTGTCGTCGGTGCCGTTGAGAATGACGTTCTTGACCTCGTCGGAAAGATCGTTCCAGCGGGTGCCGAGCTTGAAGCCGTAATGTTTGCCGAGCGCTTCCAGCGTCTGGTTGTAGTAAGGCGAGGTCGACTTGGCCCAGGGCGCGATCGCCCCGTCGCGCAGTGTCCGCTCTGGCTCGGGCACGATCAGGTCGGGGTCGATCTTCTGCTGGGCGCCGAGGCCGTCGCAGGTCGGGCAGGCGCCGAAGGGATTGTTGAAGGAAAACAGCCGGGGTTCGATCTCCGGGATGGTGAAGCCCGAGACCGGGCAGGCGAACTTCTCCGAAAACAGCACGCGCTCATGCGTTTCGTTCAGTGACTTGTTGGCCGAGCCGCCGGCCGAGGTCTCTTCCGGCGGCAGCGGCTTGTCGGCGAATTCGGCGACTGCCAGCCCGTCCGCGAGCTTCAGGCAGGTCTCCAGGCTGTCGGCCAGGCGCGCCGAGACATCGGAGCGCACGACGATGCGGTCGACCACGACGTCGATGTCGTGCTTGTATTTCTTGTCGAGAACCGGCGCCTCGGCGATCTCGTAGAACTGGCCGTCCACCTTGACGCGCTGGAAGCCCTTCTTCATCAGCTCCGCCAGTTCCTTCTTGTATTCGCCCTTGCGCCCGCGCACGAGCGGGGCGAGAATATAAAGACGGGTGCCTTCGCCGAAAGCGAGGATGCGATCGACCATCTGGCTGACCGTCTGGCTTTCGATCGGCAGGCCCGTCGCCGGCGAATAGGGAACGCCGACACGGGCAAAGAGCAGGCGCATATAGTCATAGATCTCGGTGACGGTGCCGACCGTCGAGCGCGGGTTGCGCGAGGTGGTCTTCTGCTCGATCGAAATGGCCGGCGACAGCCCGTCGATCTGGTCGACATCGGGCTTCTGCATCATTTCGAGGAACTGCCGGGCATAGGCCGAAAGGCTCTCGACATAACGCCGCTGGCCCTCGGCGTAGATCGTGTCGAAGGCGAGCGAGGATTTGCCCGAGCCCGAAAGACCGGTCATGACGATCAGCTTGTTGCGCGGCAGATCGAGATCGATGCTCTTCAGATTGTGCTCGCGCGCGCCGCGGATGGAGATCGTCTTCAGTTCGCTCATCGTCTCTGCTTTGGTTTTCTGGATAACAGCCCTTATTTAGTGATGCCGGCGGGCGAGTCGAGGCTGAATATCCGGGAAGGTTCAAGGTTTTCGATTCTGTTGACAGGATCATACGGATAAACTAGAACAAATAAAGAACAAAATTCCTGATGAATGCATGCGGCTTTCTGATGGATAAACATGTGGATTAAATGCCGCCCATGCGCATCGGCGGTCCGTGATGGTTTAAGGTGCGCCGATCGATTGAAACGCCGCCGGGCAGGGCGGCAGGCAGGGTGAGAAGCATGGCTGGTAGCGTGAACAAGGTAATTCTGGTTGGAAACGTGGGTGCAGACCCCGAAATCCGCCGGACTCAGGATGGCCGGCCGATCGCCAATCTCCGTATTGCGACCTCGGAGACCTGGCGTGACCGCAATTCCGGCGAACGCCGGGAAAAGACCGAATGGCACACTGTCGTCGTCTTCAACGAAGGCCTCTGCAAGGTCGTCGAGCAATATGTGAAGAAGGGCGCCAAGCTCTATATCGAAGGTCAGCTGCAGACCCGCAAATGGCAGGATCAGCAGGGCCAGGACCGCTATTCGACGGAAGTGGTGCTGCAGGGCTTCAGCTCGACGCTGACCATGCTCGACGGCCGCGGCGACGGCGGCGGCGCGAGCTCCGGCTTCGGCGGCGGCCGCGGCAGTAGCGGTGGCGGCAACGATTACGGCGACGACTACGGCGCGCCTGCTCCCTCCTCATCGCCGAGCCGCGGCGGTGGCGGCAATTTCTCGCGGGATTTGGACGACGACATCCCGTTCTGATCGACCGTTCCTGGCTTTATGAATTATTTGAGAGCATGACGTCCATGACGGCGTCATGCTCTTTTCCTTGGTCTCGCGGTAGATGCCGCCGTTTCAATGCGGCGTCGCGCTGATCAGATTGAGTGCCGCCTTCGCGCCGTCGACGACGAATTGCACCGCCAGGGCGGCGAGGATGACGCCGAGCAGCCGCGTCAGGATCGCCCGGCCGGTGACGCCGAGGAAACGGTCGAGCCTTTCGGCGATCAGCAGCATCAGGAAGGTCAGCAGCAGATTGGCGGCGATGACGGCGATCAGCTGGGCTTTTTCAACCGAGGTCGGCAGCGTGCCGGCAAGTAGGATCGTCGCCGAGATCGCACCGGGACCGGCGATCAGGGGCAGGGCGAGGGGAAAGACCGCGATATTCTCGATGTGATCCTTGGTGACGGCGGCCTCGGAGGCCTTCTCCTTGCGCTCCTGCCGCCGCTCGAACACCATTTCGAAGGCGATCCAGAAGAGCAGCAGGCCGCCGGCGATGCGGAAGGCGCCGATCGAGATGCCGAGCACGCCGAGCACGCCGGCGCCGAACAAGGCGAAGACCGCGAGGATGATGAAGGCGATGGTCGAACCGCGTAGCGCCACCTGCGTGCGCTCGGCGCGGCTCATGCCCGTCGTCAGCCCGAGAAAGATCGGTGCGAGGCCTGGCGGATCGATGGTGACGAGAAGCGTCGTGAAGGCGTTGATCAATTGGTCGGCGCTTGCCATCGTCTCTCCGAAAGCCCATATGGGTGCGTGATTTTGTGCGATTGTGAAGCGGGGATTTGGATTTGGCAAATATGCTGCGGCGGCCCGCGGCGGATTTGTCCGGTCCGATCGCACAAGTCCCGTGCTTTACCCTTTTTCGGCCGCAAAAGCCTGTTCAAAACGCGCTCGGAAATTGGCGCGGGAACAGGCTTTCCGCTATAAATCTTCAAGTGATTCTAGAAGAGATCGTGATCTGTTTTGACTGAGCAAACACCCCCCGGCGGCGGGAAGCTCCCGCCAGGCATCGAGCCCATCTCCATCATGGAGGAAATGCAGCGGTCGTATCTCGATTACGCCATGAGCGTCATCGTCAGCCGCGCGCTGCCCGACGTGCGCGACGGCCTGAAGCCCGTGCACCGGCGCATCCTCTACGGCATGTCCGAGCTCGGCATCGACTGGAACAAGAAATACGTCAAATGCGCCCGCGTCACCGGTGACGTGATGGGTAAATACCATCCGCACGGCAATGCCGCGATCTATGATGCGCTCGCCCGCATGGCGCAGCCCTGGTCGCTGCGGCTGCCGCTGATCGACGGTCAGGGCAATTTCGGCTCCGTCGACGGCGATCCGCCGGCGGCCGAACGCTACACCGAATGCCGGCTCGAAAAGGCGGCCCATTCGCTGCTCGACGATCTCGATAAGGAAACCGTGGACTTCCGCGACAACTACGACGGCACGCTCTCCGAGCCGGTCGTGGTTCCCGCGAAATTCCCGAACCTGCTCGTCAACGGCGCCGGCGGCATCGCCGTCGGCATGGCAACCAATATTCCGCCGCACAATCTTTCCGAAGTGATCGACGGCTGCATTGCGCTGATCAACGATCCGGCGATCGAGTTGCCGGAGCTGATGCAGATCATTCCCGGCCCGGATTTCCCGACAGGCGCCAAAATCCTCGGTCGCGCCGGCATCCGCTCGGCTTACGAGACCGGCCGCGGCTCGGTCATCATGCGCGGCGTCGCAGCGATCGAGCCGATGCGCGGCGACCGCGAGCAGATCATCATCACCGAAATCCCCTATCAGGTGAACAAGGCGACGATGATCGAGAAGATGGCCGAACTGGTGCGCGAAAAGCGCATCGAGGGCATCTCCGACCTGCGCGACGAGTCCGACCGCCAGGGCTATCGCGTCGTCATCGAGCTGAAGCGCGACGCCAATGCCGAGGTTATCCTCAACCAGCTCTATCGTTATACGCCGTTGCAGACCTCTTTCGGCTGCAACATGGTGGCGCTGAACGGCGGCAAGCCGGAGCAGCTGACGCTGCTCGACATGCTGCGCGCCTTCGTCTCCTTCCGCGAAGAAGTCGTTAGCCGGAGAACGAAATTCCTGCTGCGCAAGGCGCGCGAGCGTGCCCATGTGTTGGTCGGCCTCGCGATTGCGGTGGCCAATATCGACGAAGTCATCCGCGTTATCCGCCAGGCGCCCGATCCGCAGTCGGCCCGCGAAGAGCTGATGACCCGCCGCTGGCCGGCGGCAGATGTCGAAAGCCTGATCCGTCTGATCGACGATCCGCGCCATCGCATCAACGACGACATGACGTACAACCTGTCGGAAGAGCAGGCCCGCGCCATTCTCGAACTGCGTCTTGCCCGCCTCACGGCCCTTGGCCGTGACGAAATCGGCGACGAACTCAACAAGATCGGCGAGGAAATCCGGGATTATCTCGATATTCTGTCCTCGCGTGTCCGCATCCAGACCATCGTCAAGGATGAGCTCACCGCCGTGCGCGACGAATTCGGCACACCGCGACGCACCGAGATCGTCGATGGCGGCCTCGAAATGGACGATGAGGATCTCATCGCCCGCGAGGACATGGTCGTCACCGTCTCGCATCTCGGTTATATCAAGCGGGTACCGCTGACCACCTACCGCGCCCAGCGCCGTGGCGGCAAGGGCCGCTCCGGCATGACCACCCGCGACGAGGATTTCGTTAGCCGGCTATTCGTGGTCAATACCCATACGCCGGTTCTGTTCTTCTCTTCGCGCGGCATCGTCTACAAGGAGAAGGTCTGGCGTCTGCCGATCGGCACACCGACCTCGCGCGGCAAGGCGCTGATCAACATGCTGCCGCTCGAACCCGGCGAGCGCATCACCACCATCCTGCCCTTGCCCGAGGACGAGGCGAGCTGGGATAATCTCGACGTCATGTTCTCGACGACGCGCGGCACGGTTCGCCGCAACAAGCTGTCGGATTTTGTCCAGGTCAACCGCAACGGCAAGATCGCCATGAAGCTCGAGGAGGAGGGCGATGAAATCCTCTCCGTCGAGACCTGTACGGAACGTGACGACGTGCTGCTGACGACCGCGCTCGGCCAGTGCATCCGCTTCTCCGTCGACGACGTTCGCGTCTTCGCCGGCCGCAACTCGATCGGCGTGCGCGGCATCAATCTCGGCGAGGGCGATCGCATCATCTCGATGACGATCGTCGGCCATGTCGATGCCGAGCCGTGGGAGCGCGCCGCCTATCTGAAGCGCTCTGCCGCCGAACGCCGCGCGACGGGCGTCGATGAAGAGGATATCGCTCTCGTCGGCGAGGAAGTCACCGAGGAGGGACAGCTCTCCGATGAGCGTTATGAAGAGCTGAAGGCACGCGAGCAGTTCGTGCTCACCGTCTCCGAGAAGGGCTTCGGCAAGCGCTCGTCGTCTTATGACTTCCGCATCTCCGGCCGCGGCGGCAAGGGCATCCGCGCCACCGACACGTCGAAAACCGGCGAAATCGGCGAATTGGTTGCTGCCTTCCCGGTCGATGACGGCGACCAGATCATGCTGGTCTCGGACGGCGGCCAGTTGATCCGCGTACCGGTCGGCGGCATCCGCATCGCCAGCCGCGCCACCAAGGGCGTCACTATCTTCTCGACGGCCAAGGACGAGAAGGTCGTTTCGGTCGAACGCATCAGCGAGCCGGAAGAGGACGAGACGGAGGAAGCCGTCGAGACCGCCGAAGGTGCTCCTGTTGCTGAGGAAGGTTCAGTCGGCGAAACGCCGGTTGCCGATGGCGATCCGGCCGGGCCTGCCGAGGAATGATCAAGTGAAAGGGCGGCTTCGGGCCGCCCTTTTCTTTTGGGCTTAGCCTGGCTTATCCCCAAGAAAAAAGCCGGACGCTGGGTGCATCCGGCTTTGAAGAACCCGAGGCGGCGGAAGGGTGCCGCTCTTGGGTGGGGAAGGGAGGAATGTCAGAATGCGCTATGTTTTTCGTTCAGCGCTTTCACCTCTGCGTCTTCGCGCCGGAGCGCTGAAATCGTCGAGGCCACAGACACGATGAACATCACGCTGATGAGGGCGGTGAGTACTGTCAAGATCGTGAACATAGGCATTCCTTTCCTGGGGAGTTGCGTTCTCGCCCCTCAGTACTGGCCCAGTACGGCCGTGCGGGCCGAAGCATAGGGACCATAAACCTTGGACGTATCGGCCTTCTGATCATAGAGAGCGACAGTTGCGGTCAGCATGCCCGTGACCATTACCATCCAGAGCACGTTAATCATCGTAATCTTGCCGGGCATCTTTAGTCCTTCCTGCCGCGCTAATCGCATCTATGGGTCGGTTGAGTGAACGCATCCGTTTGAAAATGGTTCCGTCGGATGTTGAGGGGGTGTTTAGCAATGGCGATCTGAAGCCTCCTTGAATGTCTCGTTCATCTGGCGTTCAGATTCGAGACCCGGTTTTGTTCGCGCAGCCGGCCCTGGGCGCGCACGATCGCTGCATGTTCGGCAAGCTCCGGCCGCACCCAGCTCACCTCGTAGCGATCGGCGAAAAAGCCATATGCCATTTCGGCGGCGAGAGAGAAAAGGACGGCAAGCGCAACAAGCACGATCAGCATGGACATGGTCTTTCGGGGAACGCAGGATGCCGGAATGGCATCGGCTGCCTTGATGATCCGAGTTAAGCAGCTTCTGTCTGAAACAGCCTTGAATGGCATGTTCATTCGCCGTTCAGCCGTGGGAAACGGCGGGGCAAATCACTTGCGGCAAGGCAGCATCCATGACAAAAGGCGTCAAACCAACGGCTGAGCCAGATGACGACAGCTTTTTATCCTGGGTCCTTCGACCCGATCACCAACGGACATGTGGATGTTCTGGTCCAGGCCCTGAACGTCGCCGAAAAGGTGATCGTCGCGATCGGCATCCATCCCGGCAAGGCACCGCTCTTTTCGTTCGACGAGAGAGCCGAGCTGATCCGCCTTTCCCTGGCGCAAGCGCTGCCCGGCAAGACCGGCGACATCACCGTCGTCGCCTTCGACAATCTGGTCGTCGATGCCGCCCGTGCCCATGGCGCAACGCTTTTGATCCGCGGCCTGCGCGACGGTACCGACCTCGATTACGAAATGCAGATGGCCGGCATGAACAGGGCGATGGCGCCCGACATCCAGACCATCTTTTTGCCAGCGGGCACGGCTTCGCGGCCCATTACCGCCACATTGGTCCGCCAAATCGCCGCCATGGGCGGCGATGTCAGCGCTTTCGTGCCGGCCGCCGTCTTGCAAGCCCTCACATCCAAGCGCCCGAACTAGCAAGTAAGAACTCTCGCAAGCGCAAAGACCAGGCGGAACCCGCCGCAACGGAGCCCATATGAAACTCTTTTATCTCGCATTTGCCGGCGTGCTGTATCTGGCCTCCTTCGCGGGGGATGCCTTCGCCCAGGCGGCCGACCACGATCTCACCATCCAGCTGAAGAACGGCTCTGTCGTCATCCAGTTGATGCCTGATGTCGCGCCGAAGCACGTTGCCCAGATCGAGGCGCTGGTCAAGAAGGGCGAATACGACAATGTCGCCTTCCACCGCGTCATCGAGGGCTTCATGGCCCAGACCGGCGACGTCAAATACGGCAACATGGAAAAGGGCTTTGATGCCAGCCTTGCCGGCACCGGCTCCTCCGATCTGCCCGATATTCCGGCTGAGTTCTCCAAGACCCCGTTCGTGCGGGGCACAGTCGGCATGGCCCGCTCGCAGGATCCGAATTCCGCCAATTCGCAGTTCTTCATCATGTTCGCCGACGGTTCCTTCCTGAACGGCCAGTATACCGTCGTCGGCAAGGTCGTTTCCGGCATGGAAAACGTCGACAAGATCAAGCGCGGCGAAGGCCAGAACGGCGAAGTCAAAAATCCCGACCGGATGATCAAGGTCACTCTGGGCAAGAAGTAAGTTACGAGACAAACAAGAGGAGAAGGCAATGGCCGAGATCAAGGATCCCGAAAACACCATCATTCTGGAAACCACCAAGGGCAAGGTTGTCATTCAGCTGCTGCCGCAGGTCGCCCCGGAGCACGTCGCCCGCATCAAGGAACTGGCCCGCGAGAAGGCCTATGACGGCGTCGTCTTCCATCGCGTCATTCAGGATTTCATGGCCCAGACGGGCGATGTCGAATATGGCAAGAAGGGTTCCGAAACCTTCAATCCCGGCCGCGCCGGCATGGGCGGCTCCTCCAAGCCGGACCTGAAGGCTGAATTCTCCGCGACCTCGCATGTTCGCGGCACCTGCTCGATGGCCCGTTCGCAGAACCCGAACTCGGCCAACTCGCAGTTCTTCATCTGCTTCACTGACGCGCCGTGGCTGAACAAGCAGTATTCCGTCTGGGGCCAGGTGATCGAAGGCATGGACAATGTCGACAAGATCAAGCGCGGCGAACCGGTTTCCGATCCGGACTCGATCGTCTCGATGCGGGTTGCCGCCGACGTCTGATTGTGATTTCTGCTGAAACCCGCCCTTGCGCGAAAGCGCGGGGCGGGTTTCGCTTTGCCTGAAAGTACCCCGATGCGCGTAGACCTTTTCGATTTCGACCTGCCGGATGAACGCATTGCGTTGCGGCCTGCCGAGCCGCGCGACAGCGCGCGCCTGCTCGTCGTCGATCCCAATGCGGAAAGCGCGCTCTCGGATCATCACGTCTGCGATCTGCCGTCGTTTCTGCGGGCCGGCGACGCGCTGGTCTTCAACGATACCAAGGTCATTCCCGCCCAGCTCGAAGGTATCCGTCATAGGGACGGCGCCGGCGGCCAGCAGATGTCGGCAACGCTGCATATGCGCATCGGCCCCAGCCGCTGGAAGGCCTTTGCCAAGCCCGGCAAACGCATCAAGGAGGGCGACCGCATAGCCTTTGGCCATTCCGGCGAAAGCTGCATGATCGGCTCGCTCGATGCGACGGTGGAGGAAAAGGGGGAAGCGGGCGAAGTGACACTCGCCTTCGATCTGTCCGGCCCGGCGCTCGACGAGGCGATCGCCGCCGTCGGCCATATTCCGCTGCCGCCCTATATCGCCGCCAAACGCCCGGAGGACGAGCGCGACCGCGCCGACTACCAGACGATTTATGCCCGCGAGGAAGGCGCTGTCGCCGCGCCGACCGCCGGTCTGCATTTCACGCCTGCGCTGTTCGAAGCGTTGGATAAGGCCGGCATTGAACGCCATTTCGTCACCCTGCATGTCGGTGCCGGCACCTTCCTGCCCGTCAAGGCCGAGGATACCGACGATCACAAGATGCATCTTGAAAGCGGCTATGTCAGCGGCGAAATCGCCGCCCGGCTTAATGCCGTCAAGGCAAGGGGCGGGCGTATCGTCTGCGTCGGCACGACCTCGCTGCGGCTGATCGAAAGTGCGGCGGGGGAAAACGGAGAGATCAAGCCTTGGGCCGGCGCCACCGGTATCTTCATTACGCCCGGCTACCGTTTCAAGGCGGTCGACATGCTGATGACCAATTTCCACCTGCCGCGCTCGACGCTGTTCATGCTGGTCTCGGCCTTTTCAGGCTTCGAAACTATGCACGCGGCCTATGAACACGCCATTTCGACGGGCTACCGCTTCTACTCCTACGGCGACGCGAGCCTTCTTTTCCGGAAAGACAGATGACCGAGAACTTCCAATTCACCCTTGACAAGACCGATGCCGGCGCCCGCCTCGGCGTAATCTCCATGCCGCGCGGCGAGATCCGTACGCCGGCCTTCATGCCGGTCGGCACGGTCGGCACCGTCAAGGCAATGTATCTCGATCAGGTGCGTGAGAGCGGCGCCGATATCATTCTCGGCAACACCTATCACCTGATGCTGCGCCCGACCGCCGAGCGCGTCGCCCGCCTCGGCGGCCTGCACAAGCTCATTCGCTGGGAACATCCGATCCTGACGGATTCCGGCGGCTTCCAGGTCATGTCGCTCTCCGGCCTGCGCAAACTCGACGAGCAGGGCGTCACCTTCAAGTCGCATGTCGACGGCAGCCTGCACCATATGTCGCCGGAGCGTTCCATCGAAATCCAGGGACTGCTCGGCTCCGATATCCAGATGCAGCTCGACGAATGCGTGGCGCTGCCGGCCGAGCCGAAGGAGATCGAGCGCGCCATGGAAATGTCGCTGCGCTGGGCCGAGCGCTGCCGGGTCGCCTTCGGCGAGCAGCCGGGCAAGGCGATGTTCGGCATCGTCCAGGGCGGCGATATCCCGGCGCTGCGCATCCGCTCGGCCGAGGCGCTGAGCCAGCTCGACCTCAAGGGCTATGCGGTCGGCGGCCTTGCCGTCGGCGAGCCGCAGGACGTCATGCTGCGGATGCTGGAAACGACGCTGCCCGTGCTTCCGGTGGAAAAGCCGCGCTACCTCATGGGCGTCGGCACGCCCGACGATATCCTGAAATCGGTCGCCCGCGGCATCGACATGTTCGACTGCGTCATGCCGACCCGGTCCGGCCGGCACGGCCTCGCCTTCACCCGCCGCGGCAAGGTCAATATCCGCAATGCCCGTCATGCCGAGGATATGCGTCCGCTCGACGAACAGTCGAACTGCCCGGCCTCGCGCGATTATTCCCGCGCCTATCTGCACCATCTCGTCCGCGCCAACGAGGCGCTCGGCGGCATGCTGCTCTCCTGGCACAATCTGGCCTATTACCAGGAACTGATGCAGGGCATTCGCAAGGCGATCGCCGAAGGCCGCTTCGCCGATTTCATGGCGGAGACGATGGCGGAATGGGCGAGGGGCGATCTCGACCCGGTGTAAGACTAGCTCGCTCCCGCGGGAACCTCAGATGCTGGTCTCGGCGCAACCATTATTTTGAGCTTTTTGCGCACTGGCTCGTCGAAGTGAATGGCGACGATGCCGGCCATGATGAAAATCGCGATCACGACGACCATACCGGCGCCCGGGGAGGCCGGGAGGTCAAAGCCCTTTTGCCGCAGTAGATGCAGCAACTCGAAGATGGGCGCGTGCAGGATATAAATCGGGTAGGAAACGATCCCCAGCCAGCGGAATGCCAGCTCGACAACGCCGGTCTGCCTCGTGCGCATTGCGACCCAGACAATGGCCGGGAAAATCGTCAGGCATATTAAAAGATCAAAATAGGGAAAGCCGTAGAATGCGCTCGCGGGTATATTCGTGATCACAATCAGGCAGCCACAAAGGAGAATGCCGATGGTGTTGCCTCTATTGGCCGCATTCGGCGTCCGAAGCTCGTATAACCTGTGAAGGCAGATCCCGAGCGAGAACGAGAACAAAATTCTCGAGAAGCCAAATCCGAAGTAGCCCGCCTGATGGCCAATGTCGAAATTGCCTCCAAGGGCTCCGTACAAGGTGATACCCGCTGCTCCGAGGGCGATGGCGAGCAAGATTCTGGACGATAGTCGTACCAGAAGAACGGAAAACAGCACTCCAGCCCAGAGTTCGAAGAAGAGCGACCAACTCGGCCCGTTTAACGGAAAGGCGCCGCCCGTGCCTGCGTTTGGAATGAACAGGATCGCCCTCAGCAGAAGGCCGGCGAGGGTAAGGTAATCGAAGCCGAATTGAATTGCATAGCTGACAAGGCCGACAGGAAGAGAAAGCAGATAAACAGGATAAAGCCGAATGATACGTTGCAGCAAAAATCCAGCAGGCGAAATCTGTCCCGTTGCCAGTTGCCTTTTGTATGAATTAGCAAGAACGACGCCGCTCAAAAGAAAGAAGAGGTCCACGGCGAGATAGCTGATATTGACCGGTATCGGACCGAGCGTGCCGCCAGTATGCAGGAACATGACCATGATGGCCGCGATTCCCCGCAACGCTTCAAGAGCCGTGAAAAATCGCTTGCCAGTATTCAACCTGCCAATCCCCCGCTGGCGGTTTTTTACTCCAGCACGATTTCAAAATAGTTAGTGCAACGAATCAAAGTGCTGCAGTGTTGATCCAGCCAAGAACAGGGCGTCAGATGCCGTTGCTGTTAGCATCCGGCATGATCGGCACACCGCTCATCCGGAACTGACGCAGGATCCGCAAGGCGATCGCTGAAAACCGCTTCGTCCTCCACCTTGGTGCGCTCGGTCAATCAGCGGGTGGGGGTGCAACTTCCGACATCGGCCGGTTTGACGCGGCCAGCCTGAAGATCGCTCCATTGCGGTATGTACGGATCAGGGCCACCGATCGATGCCTCAAACGCGGCACGGTCCAGCTTGACCAGCCGTCCGCTTGAAAGGATGCTCACCATCTCCTTCTTGCTCACATAGGCCAGGCTGGCATCCAGCCGGCAGAAGAACTGCTTGCTGCCGTTCGAGACGACCCAGCCGTAGCCGCCGGCCTTTCCTTTGGTGAGTTTACCGATGGCGTAGTCCTGCTGTGCGAGCTTAGAAAAGGATTCCGCCTGCGCCGCACCTGGCACGGTGGAAAGGCCGATGATGAGCGTTGCGAGCGACCGCGTGAAGGAAATAGGCATTGAGGTTCACCCCTGGCAGAAAAACATCAGTTCTCTAGGTGCTGGGGATGCAGAGCACAACTTTAATCTGAAAAAATATACTCAATCATCTAGATGCCTTTGCTGTCCGCATCCGGCATGATCTGCACACCGTTGATCCCGTAGCTGCCATCCGGCTGGCGGGTCATCTGGTAGATCGCCGTCCAGTCCTTGCCGTCGCGGCCTGATATCAGCACCTCGTGGTAGATCAGCGCGCCGTTGTCGATCGAGCGGCTGCGGCCGAAGGCGTAGTTGCCGGGGTGATAGACCGGCTCGTAGCTCTTCTTGACCATGGAGAAGAACAGGTTCTTGTCGGGATACATTGCCTTGATACCGGGCGCGGCGAAGGAATAGGCGGTCTCGGCATCGTCCTTGAGGAAGGCTTTGATCTGGTCCTCGATCATCGTCCGCGTCGTGTCGATCGGATCTTCGGCGCGGGCCGAGACGGTGGAGAGGAGGGACGCGGCACACAGAATGACAACTGCGAAGAAGGCGCGCATGGGTTGATCTCCAGCTCTATCGGGGAATGCTCCCCGATGGAGTGGAAGTGTAGGCCATTTCCGGCGCAAGGAAAGCGGACTTTACGACCAGCGCCGGAAGAGGGCGCTGGCATTCACCCCGCCAAAACCGAAACCGTTGGTGATGGCATAGTCCATCGCCAGCGTCCGCGCCGTCTTGCCGAGGATATCGATGCCGTCGGCATCAGGATCGGCTTCATCGAGGTTGCGGGTTGGTGGCGCGATCTGGTCGCGCAGCGCCAGGATGGTGAAGATCGCCTCCAGCCCGCCGGCGGCCCCGAGCAGATGGCCGGTCGCCGATTTCGTCGCGCTGACGGCGATGGCGCCATCGCGGCCGAAGACGGTGCCGATCGCTGCGATCTCGCCTTTGTCACCGACCGGTGTCGAAGTTGCGTGCGCATTCAGGTGTTTGACCTCGGAAGCGGGGATCTTCGCCTGCCTGAGCGCGGCCTCCATTGCCCGGCGGGCGCCGTCGCCGTCTTCGGGGCCTGCGGTCATGTGGTAGGCATCCGCCGCCGTGCCGTAGCCGACAAGTTCGGCAAGTGGCGTCGCCCCGCGGGCAAGCGCATGCTCCAGCGTTTCGATCACCAGGATGCCGGCGCCTTCGCCCATGACGAAACCGTCGCGCGCCGTGTCGAAGGGGCGCGAGGCCAGCTCGGGCGTCTCGTTGAAGCCGGTGGAAAGGGCACGCGCAGCGGCAAAGCCGCCAAGGCTCACCTTGTCGATGCAGGCCTCAGCGCCGCCGCAGATCGCCACATCCGCCTCGCCGGAGCGGATCAGCCGTGCCGCATCGCCGATCGCCTGGACGCTGGCCGCACACGCCGTCACCGGCGCGCCGAGCGGCCCCTTGAAGCCGTAGCGGATGCTGACCTGGCCGGCCGCGAGATTGACGAGGAAGGAGGGCACGGTGAAGGGCGACAGTCGCCGCACGCCGCGCGCCTCACCGATCCGCACTGCTTCAGCAATGGCCGGAAAGCCGCCGACGCCCGAGGCGATGATCGTTGCCGTGCGTTCGCGTTTTCCTTCGTCGGTCGGCATCCAGCCGGCCTGCTTCACCGCTTCTTCCGTCGCCGCCATGGCGAAATGGATGAAGCGGTCCATCTTCTTCTGATCCTTGGGTGTGATGTAGCGGTCGGGGTCGAAGCCGGCCTCGACATCTTCGGTGATGCCGGGAACGACACCGCCGACCTTGGCCGAGAGTTCGCCGACGACATCCTCGGGCAGTACCCTCAGACCCGAGGCGCCGCCGACAAGGCGTTTCCAGGCGGGCTCGACGCCAGTGCCGAGTGGCGAGACAAGTCCCATGCCGGTGACAACGATGCGGTCCATTTTATTGTCCTTTCTATGCGTCGATGCCGAGATACCAGGCGCGCATGCGGGAGATCCGCGCACGCACCTCGTCATCGGCTGCAGGGCCTGCAAGCAGGCTGGTGTTTTCGGGTGTCACTTGTTCACCGGTCTGCGCGTCGACCAGCATGGTCTCGCGCGCTCTGCCGGAGGCGGCATCGCTGAGAAGAAAGGCGAGATCCTCTTCCGGAATGTGGCGGCTTCCCCAGGAAAACAGCGCCATCAGCACCGGAAAGAAATCGCGGCCCTTCTCCGTCAGCAGATATTCGTAGCGGGCAGGGCGCTGCTGGTAGAGCCGTCGTTCGAACAGCCCCTGATCCGTCAGGTGTTTGAGCCGCCGCGTCAGGATGTTTGGCGCCACGCCGAGGCTTTTCTGGAATTCATCGAAGCGCGACAGCCCCTGGAAGGCATCGCGCAGGATCAGAATGCTCCACCAGTCGCCGACGCTGTCGAGCGCGCGCGCCGCCGGGCATTTGAACTCACTGAAGCTAGTCCGTTGCATGATGATAGTCACTATAGCAGTGACTATCATCATGCAAGTTACCTTGCGATGGAGGCTGACTGCCGTCAGCGAGGGGCGCGCTTTTTGCGACCGCGGACTTCAAATTCGACGAGCAGCGACTTGAGTTCGATCTCGCGAACGCGTCGTGCCGCTTCATCGGGGCTGACCCATTCGAGAATACGCTGTCCTTGCTCCTTGAAGCCATCGCTGACCTCGATGACTTCGACTTGAAACAAGTCGACGATGCAGGGGGCTATGTCGCCATCGTCGAGCTCTTTCAGATAGGTGTAGCGGCCGATCGGCTTCTTCCATACCGCTCCGCGCACACCTGCTTCCTCCCAGGCTTCGATCGCCGCTGCTTCAAACGGCTTCTTCCCCTTCATCGGCCACCCTTTCGGAATGACCCAACGCGCACTCTCGCGCGATGTTATCACCAGGATTTCGATCCCCGGTCTGTCATCGGCGTAGCGGAAGCAAATCGCGCCGTACTGTTGGCGGAATGCACCCGAAAACAGCTTGGCAGGAACGGCGGCGAGCTGCCGCAGCAATGGCTGAGACTTGTCTGGTCGAGGCTTGCTGCGTTTTTTCGGAGTCTTCATGGCAATTGGGGATTGTTGAATTTGCTGATTCTTCACCCGCCTGAGCGTGTTCATGGCAGATTATGACAATCAGTTGTAGGCGCAACCATCCGCCGTTGTCAGCCGTGCGCTCGCCGCCACGTAAGCCTGCTCTATAGTGCGGTTCTATTGCCGTCGCGCAGATTGTGAATCGCCAACAATTCCGGATATGCGGAAACATTGCTGGCCAGGACGGGATGCCCCTTGAACAAATCTTCGCCCTCGGTCGGGAAGGGCAGATACTGGCCTCCAGCTTCTTTCACCAGGCAATAACCCGCCAAGCAGTCCCAAGCCCGCATGTGAGGCTCATAATAGCCGACGAGACGCCCTGCAGCCACATAGGCAAGCATCAGCGCTCCGGAGCCGTTGCGAATGAACGTGCCGCCGCTGGCGAGCAACGCCGTTATGATGGAGCCGACAACCTCCGGAGCGACGTGCGTATTGCAGCCAATACCGGTCATGGCGTTCTGTATCGTGCGGGAGGGATCGAGCAAAAGCATCTCGCCATTCAAGCTCGCGCCAAGGCCAAGGGCTGCGGCATAAAGCTCGTTCGCGCAAGGCGCTTGGATCACGCCGACGACCGGGACGCCCTGGTAGAGGACAGCGACAGAAACGCACCAAGTGGGCATGCCATTGACGAAGGGCGCCGTGCCGTCGATTGGATCGACAACCCAGGTGTAGCCGGAACGTCCCGCTTGATGGCCGAACTCCTCGCCGAGGAAACCGTCCTCGGGAATTGCTGCCGCAACCCGCTCACGGAGGAAGGTCTCGACGTTCCGATCCGCGATCGACACGACATCCTGAAGATCGCGCTTGGTCTCGATCACAAGAGTCTCGCGCTTATTGAAATAGTCGAACGCCAAAGCACCAGCCTCCGCAGCAAGGGATTTGGCCAGGGTGAAGCGCCGCTCCAGATCAGTGTCATGCATCGTCATATTGCTATCCTTTATTCGCATTCCAAATGTCTCAGGCCCAAATGTTTCAGGCCCAGATGTTTCAGGCCCAAATGTTTCAGGCATTGATCAGCGCAATGCCACGGTTCTCGAACCCGAGTGTGACATCGCTCGCAGGCGGCAGGTTTCTTTCGACGGCATGGTCGATGATGAAGAGCGTTCCGACATCGGTTTCGATCTCATATTCGACATGTCCGCCGAGATAGGCACTATGGAGTACGCGTCCCGGCAGCCCCCGCTGGCCGGCTGCCGCTATGGTAATCGATCCGGGCCTGACGGCGAGTTTTGCCATGCCGGGCTTTGCGCTGCGGCTTGGCAAACGATGGTCCACGCCGGCCACGCGGATAAGCGCCTCCGTCCCTTCGACGGCGATCACCTCGCAAGGGATGACATTGGCCTCGCCCATGAAATCGGCGATGAAGGACGATGCCGGCGCTTCATAGAGCTCGCGCGGCGTCCCGGACTGGGCGATCTCGCCATCCTTCATGACGATGATGCGGTCGGACACCGCCAGAGCCTCATCCTGGTCATGGGTGACATAAACGGCGGTGAAGCAGAGCCGTTGCTGCAGTTCGCGGATCTCCGTGCGCACCCGGCGGCGCAGGCGTGCATCGAGGTTGGAGAGCGGTTCGTCGAGCAGCAGCACCTGCGGCTCGAGCACAAGCGCGCGGGCAACCGCGACGCGTTGCTGCTGGCCGCCGGAAAGCTCGGCCGGCAGGCGATGGCCCATGCCCGCAAGGCCGACGAGCTTCAATCCTTCCTCGGCCTTTTCCCGCGCTTCCTTCTTGCCGAGGCCCGACGACTGCAGACCGTAAGCGACATTTTCCAGCGACGTCATATGCGGAAACAGGGCATAGGACTGAAACACCATCGACACGTCGCGCTCATTGGCGGGCAGCATGGTAACGTCGGCGCCGCCGATCAGAATACGTCCGGATGTCAGATGCTCGAGCCCGGCCAGCATGCGCAGCGTGGTGGTTTTGCCGCAGCCGGATGGGCCGAGCAAGGTCACCAGCGTGCCCGGCTCGATGGAGAGGGAAAGGTCCGGAATGGCCGTGAATGCACCGAAAGACTTGCGGACATTCTGGAAGGTGACGGAACCGGGTTTGACGGTGATCATGCGGTTTTCTCCTGACCGAGAGGAACAGAGGGAGCTGAGCTGGTGCCGGCGACGCGATTTTCGCGGCGTAGGCGGCGCTCGCCGACGACGAGCTGGAAGCCGGCGATGACAATGCTCATCACCACGATCAGCATGGATGAATAGGCGATCGCCACGCCGTACTCGCCATTCTCGACGAGGCCGACGATATAGGACGTGGCCATGTTGTATTCCGCGCTGACGAGGAAGATGACGGCGCTGATCGAGGTTATGGCGCGAACGAAAGAGTAGACCAGGGCAGCGGTGATGGCTGGCCGCAGCAGCGGCAGGATCACCTTGCGGATCGTGCGGAAACTGTCCGCACGCAAAGTCAGCGACGCCTCGTCCAGGCTCTTGTCGAGCTGGCTCATCGCCGCGATCCCGCCGCGTACGCCGACCGGCATGTTGCGGAAGACGAAGCAGAGGATGAGGATCAGCGCCGAGCCGGTCATCTCGATCGGAGGCAGGTTGAAAGCCATGATGTAGCTGACGCCGATGACCGTTCCGGGGATGGCGAAGCTCATCATCAGCGCGAATTCGAAGACGTTCCGCCCGACGAATTTCTGCCGTACGATGATATAGGCCGTGAGCAGGCCCACCGCAGCGGTCAGGGGCGCGGAGACGAGCGCGATTTCCATCGTCGTCCAGAAGGAGTTCCACGCCACGCCGGTCCACGCAATTGCGCCGTTGTCGAAACCGATCGAGAAGGCGCGAGCGTAATGGTCGAGCGTCAGCGAGTTGTCGAGGCCCCAGGTTTTCACGAAGCCGCCGATCAGGATCATTCCATAAACGACGACGGTGAAAATCATCCACGGAACGACCACCGCATGCACGGCAATGGAAAGGCCGCGCGGTAATGCGATATGAGCGCCGCTGTCGCCCTTGCCGGTGACCGTGGCAAAGCTCTTGCCCGATAGCCAGAGACGCTGAGTGAGGAATGCCGAGAGCGTGAAGCAGAGGAGCACGATGGCAAGAACGGCCGCGCGCGACGGATCGTTCTGCGATCCGACGACGGCAAAGAAGATTTCCGTCGAAAGTACGCCATGCGTGCCGCCGAGCACGAGCGGATTGCCGAAATCGGCCATGCTCTCGATGAACCCGATCAGGAAGGCGTTGGCGAGACCCGGCTTCATCAGCGGCAGGGAGACGCGCCAGAACGTGCGCCAGCGACCGGCACGCAGGGTCTGCGATGCCTCCTCCATCGAGGGGCTGACGCCTTCGACGACGCCGATAAGAACGAGGAAGGCGATCGGCGTAAAGGAGAGCACCTGGGCGATCCAGATGCCGGTGAGCCCATAGAGCCAGCGGCCTGGCTCGATACCCAACAGGCTGGACAAGGCCTCGGTGATAACGCCGGCGCGGCCGAACAGCAGCGTCAGCGCCAGGCCGATGACGAAGGGCGGCGTGATGATCGGCAGCACCGTCAGCAGGCGCAATCCCTTTTTGAAAGGAAAACGCGTGCGCGTCGCCACCAGCGCAAAGCCGAGGCCGAGCAGGGTCGAGCCGGAAGCTGTCATGACGGCGAGAAGGAGTGTGCGCCAGGCAACACCGCAACGTTCTTCGCCCGCTATGCAGCCCAGGCTCCAAATGCCGGGGTCCTGAATGTTGCGTATAAGGCCATCCGGATTGAAGGAGCCATCGAAGTCCTGCACCGAAGCGATGAACATGCTGCCGATAGGGTAGAAAACGAAGACGGTGACCAGAAACGCGAGAATGCAAATCGAGCCGACGATGAAGGCATCCCCCTTCATCACCCCGCGTTCGGCCAGTCCGAACGCAAAGAGGAGAACGAAGACAAGCGCCAAGAGGACCGCGCCGGCACCCATCGACGGCTGTCCCTCGGATAATATGCCGAATAGGTTTTCACTGATTGCCCAGGTCCAGCCGGAAAAGCCGATCGCCAATCCCTGCAGAGACAGGAAGACGAGGCCGACGGCGCCGAGCGAGGCGAGCAAGCTTCCGCGCCGCATCGGATCGCGCACCAGGCGCGCCAAACAGCCGAGCAAAAACAGCAGGACCACGCCGGCAAGCCAGGTTCGTCCATGCTGCAGGATTTGCAGCAGCCCGGGCGCCGTATCGGCGGAGAACGGGAAGGCAGACAGCCACTTGAATCCGAAGAAGCCGCCCTCGATGCGATACCACGGGACCAGGATCAGGGCAGCCGCCCCCAGGCCAAGGACGATGTCCAATCGGCGATTGCCACGTCTCATGGCATACCTCGCTTATTTCACGTTGATGAAATGGGAGAATGGAGCGGCACCCCGGATCCGTCCGGGATGCCGCGCCACTTATCGATCTTCAGTTGGCAATGGCGCCGACTTCCCGGTCCCAGCGCTCCAGCAGGGCCTTGCGCTTTGCCGGATCGCCATAGGTCTTGAAGTCGTAGTCGATCAGCTTGATGTCCTCGAACTTCGGCGCCTCCTTCGGCACCTCCGCCGATTTGTTCGACGGCAGCTGGAACGACTTGGCATCCTTCATGCGCGATTGCACTTCGGGCCGCAGCGCCCAGTCGTACCAGACCTTGGCGTTGTCGAGATTGCGGGCGCCTTTGATGATCGACATGGAGCCGATTTCATAGCCGGTGCCCTCGCATGGCGCGACCGATTTGACCGGAAAGCCTTCGGCGGTCTGGGCGACGGCGTCATGCATGAAGACGATACCGAGGGCGGTTTCGCCCCGCGCCGCCGCCTTGACCGGAGCCGATCCGGACTTGGTGTATTGCGAGACATTGGCGTTCAGTTTTTTCAGATAGTCGATGGCCTGGTCTTCACCCATGATCTGCACCAGCGAAGCGAGAGCCGTATAGGCAGTGCCCGAGGAGTTCGGATTGGCGATCTGGATTTCGCCCTTCAATTCCGGCGCCAGGAGATCGGCCCAGCAGCGGGGCTCCTTGTAACCCTTGGTCTTGAAGATCTCGGTGTTGTAACCCCAGCCGAGCGCACCGGCGTAGACGCCGACCGTCTTGAAGCCGGTGCTCTCCGCCTGCTTCTTTGCCCAATCCTGCAACTGGTCGAGCATCGGCGACTTGTATTCCAGCGTCAGGTTTTCCGATGCTGCCTGGACATGCGGATCCCCCGTGCCGGCCCACCAGATGTCGGTCTTCGGGTTGCGAGCCTCGGCGCGTATCTTGGCATAGGTCTCGCCCGACGACAGACGCACCATATTGACCTTGATGTCGTGAGCCTTTTCGAAGTCGCCCTGCATCTGCTCGCAGATGACGACATCGGCCGAGCAGATGAGGTTAAGCTCGCCGACGGCCTGGACCGAACCGGCAGCCAGCGCCGTTCCGGCAAAGAGAAGCGTGGAAAGAACTGTCAGTCGCATGGGTATCCTCCTGTTGCTTGCGTCTGAGAGGGTGTTGGGTCAGCGGCACAAGCGCTGCCCGTCGCGGCGCGTCGATCGCACCGTGTTGTCGAGTTCGGATGAAAGTCGGATACCGGCCTATTGGGTCGGGGAGATCTCGGTGTCGAAGCGGGTCAACAGCCGACTTCGCTCATCCGACAAGCCGAATGTTGCAAAGTCATAATCCACCATCTTGATCATGGTGATGTCGGGCGCAGCCGGCGGCAGAGCCGCTTTGGCGTTCGACGGAACCTGGTTCTGGCCGGCCGCAGCGCCTGTCGCCTGGCCTTCGGGACTAAGCGTGAAATCGACGAATGCCTGGGCGGCCCTGGCATTGCGGCTACCCTTGACGATGCTGACCGCACCGATTTCGTAGCCCGTTCCTTCACAGGGAGCGACGATGACCAGCGGCGCGCCCGCTTCCTTCAGGGTTACCGCGTCATGCATGAACGAGATGCCGATCAGGATTTCACCGCGGGCCGCAGCCTTTACCGGCGCCGAGCCGGACCTGGTATACTCGACGATGTTGCGGTTGAGCGCGGCCATGTAACGGAACGCCTCCTCTTCGCCGAGGAGCTGCACGAGTGTGGCCAGCATTGTGAAAGCGGTTCCGGAGGAATTCGGATTGCCGGACTGGATATGGCCGCGATAGGCCTCTTTCGTCAGGTCCTGCCAGCAGGTCGGGGCCGGAAGCTTCAGCGCTGCGAGCAGGTCGGAATTGTAGGCGAAACCCAAAGCCCCCGCATATATGGCGGCCGAACGGGAGCCGGACATAGCAAAGAAGTTCTGCGCCCAAGGCAGCATATCGTGTTCATGGTCGGGCTGGTATCGATCGAGCAGATCCTCTGAGGCAGCCTGTAGATGGGCATCACCGGTTCCACCCCACCAGACATCCACTGTCGGATGTGATTTTTCGGCCCGGATCTGATCGAGTATGTCACCGGTGCTCTTGCGAACCATCGAAATATCGATACCCGCGCGGGCTTCGAACGCTTTTTCCATGGCCATGCACCAGGCTTCGTCGACGCCGCACAGGACGTTCAATCGCGCCTCGCTCATGCCTTGGCTTGCGCCGCACAGCCAGAAAGCCATGCCCGCAGCAAAAGCGGTCAATATCCTCACGCAAGCCTCCCTTGGAACCTCCCGTTCCAATATCCACAGCCAGCATGTCAGATCTTCGCGTCACCGCAATCGAAGAATGGTTACCGATTTTTCATCGCCGGGCGGAGCGACGTTACATTCATTACAAATGTGACAAACCTCATCATCAGAGTGTCTTTGAACATTGGCGGCGGCATGCCTATGATGGCGCCGGGAGGATCACGCGGTGCTGAATCAGAAGGTTCGAATTCTGATCGTCGAGGACGATCCGGATATGGCGGAACTTATCTCCGATCTCGTCGAGGCCGAGGGGTGGATTCCGACCTGCGCGGGATCCGCCGAAGAGGCGACCGATATTCTGGCACGAGAGCAGATGCATCTGGTGCTGGTCGACCATAACCTGCCGCGGACATCCGGCCGGGCTTTCGCCCAAAAACTGCGGTCGGATGCCAATATCGGTATCGTCATGGTGACGGCAGCCGGCAGTGCCGCCGATCGTGTTCTCGGCCTGGAAACCGCTGCGGATGACTATGTCGTCAAGCCGTTCGAACCGATCGAACTGACGGCCCGCATCAAAGCTGTCTTGCGGCGAACCGTGCCCTCACTGAAACAGGAAAAGGAGAGTGAGCGGGAGCACGAACGTCCCTCTCTGCTGCTTGGCGATTGGGCCATCGACCTGATGGGCCGGCAAGCCGTCTGCCTCGCCGACCGCAGCAAAACGCTGACGACGGCCGAATTCGCCCTGCTTGAAATCCTTGCGCAGACCCCCAACCAGCCGGTGAGCCGGGCGCAGATCCTCGAGCGGCTTGGCTCGGAAAGCGATCGCTACATCGACCGCAACGTCGACGTCCTGGTTCTGCGGCTCCGGCGGAAAATCGAACGCAATCCCGACCTCCCGCGCCATATCAAGACACGACGCGGAAAGGGCTATGTCCTGCACACCGGCGACGGCGAGCCGTCCGCGTGATCTGCCGCTCCTTTCTGTCGTCGATTGCCTTTCGCTTGCCGTTCGCGATTGCCTTTATCTGCTTCCTGGTGTTCAGCCTGTCGGCGATCGCGATCTACGGGCTGCAGCGCGCCCGTGACGAAATGGCAGCTTACGGCCTGCAGGCCTTCACGAGCCTCGCCAAGGCCTCGCTCGTTTCCCGGCAAGTCTCCGATCTGGTGTCGAGCGCGCCCTTCCTGATGAACTCGACCTCGCCATACCGGGTGGCGAGCGAGAGCCGCGCTGTCGTGCTGCAGGTCGACAGCCTGCTGAAGACGGCCGCGCCTCACGGAGCAAGCGAGGCTGCCCGCGGCTTTGCGAGCCCGAGGATGATTGAGCTTCTCGATCTTATCAGGACACAGACGCTTGTGCTTGCCAGGGATGCCGACGCCGCCCAGAATCACAAGGCTGAAGCTGCCGTGGCGCTGGGGGAGGTCGCGACCGGGAAAGGCATCGTCGATCAGGATCTGCGCCGTCAAGTGAATGGAATCGTGCAAGCGGCTTCCACCTCCGACAGTCTTTTCCAGCTCGGTGAACTTCGCAGACGATACGTGGCGGATACGACGGCCGCGCAGGGGAAAACCGAGGCCGCCGAGCTTCAGCCGTATGAGCGCGTGTTCGAAGCTCAGACACGATATCTCTTGAACATGTTCGCCATCCGGGCGGCGGTCGCAAAGCTGCATGCCGTCTCCCGCGACCTCTCCCATGCAACGGAGACGCAAAGTGATGCAGTTGCACGCCAGCTGAACGACGATCTGCTTTCGACCTCCGATGCTTTGAGCCGGCTTCTGGTAACCGTAGGCTTGGCTTTCCTGCTCGTGCTCATCATGGCGATTTTCTCCATTCGGTCGGTCATGCGTGTGTCACGGGGCATCGTGGCGCTGTCGAACGGCATGAATGCGCTCGCCAAGGGCGAGAACGAAGTGGGTCCGCCAGCCTACCGTGGAAATGAAACCGAGCTTGTGCGTCTGCTGGACGCCTTCCGCGCCTTCAAGGACAGCGTGGATCGTGTGTCTCGATTGAGACGCACGGCAGAAGCCGCCGCTCGCACCATCCGTTCAACCTTTCGCAATATGAACGAGGGGATTGCGCTTTTCGACAGGATCGGGCGACCGATCACCATGAACAGGCGGATCATCGAACTGTTCGGCCATTCGGGTTCCGCGCGCAAATTGCCGCTGCGCCGGTTTGTCGAGCCGGTGCCGGAGATCGATCCCGCCCTGCTGCCCTCCGATCCGGAGCGCGGCACTCTGTCGGAACGCGCAGTCGTCCGCCATCGCACCGGCGACCAGCGGGTGATCGAGATCTCCATGTCACGACAGCCGGAGGGCGGCATCGTTCTTCTAGCACGCGACGTCACGCTGATGGATCGGCAGGAGGCAGAAGCGGCAAAGGTTCAGCGACTGGACGGCATCATGCGCATGACGCATCAGGTGAGCCACGAAGTGGGCAACATGATCGGCATCATCACCGGCAGCCTCGGCCTTCTCGAGCGTGAAACCGGCTTCAACGATCGGCAAAAACGCAACATTGCGCGAATTCGCAAGGCTGCCGAGCGAGGACGGTCGCTGGCCGGCAGCATGCTGTCGATCGGCAGCCAGCAGCCGTTCTATCCAAGCCCCGTGGATGTCGCCAGCCTCCTTCGTGGAATGGCCGATATCCTGGAGATCGCCATCGGCGCAAAGTGCCATATCAAGCTGGACCTGGATGCCGGACTGCCGGTCGTATCGCTCGACGCGGCCCTCTTGGAGCAGTCCGTTCTGAACCTCTGTCTCAACGCTTCGGCAGCGATGCCGACGGGAGGCGTCATCGCTATCGGTGCAACGGCAAAGGAAGACAAATTGCTGATCTCGGTGACCGACAGCGGTATAGGCATGAGCCCAGAGGTCGTAGACAAAGCTTTCGAACCCTATTTCACCACACGAGGCGGACATGGCGGAGCAGGGCTTGGTCTGGCCATGGTTTACGGCTTCGTCCGTCAGAGCGGCGGAGAGGCATCCATCTATTCCTCTCTCGGGCACGGAACGACCGTCAAGCTTGGCTTCCCGACCGATTTGCGCTAGTTCGCATCGCCGGCGAAAGTCCGCGCGAGCAGGACTGCTTTGAGAATGCCGGCCGCGACTAATTCACCCGGCGTGCCGAACAGCAGGAGGGCGATGACAAAGTTCACCCAGCCCCGACGCTCACCCAGCATGGCGAACGCTAATCGTGCAGAATGTCATGCGAAGCCGAGCGGCAGGTTCTCCAGTTTCCTGTCGGAGCCGTAATCGCGCTCATGTGACGAGCGGCGGCCGCCGCTGCGGCGGGAGGAAAGGTCGATACGGTTTTCGGCGAAGATTCCATCGGCATAGGTGCCGGTATCAGGGCAATCGACGTCGATCTCAGGAGCAAAGATTTTCAGGATCATCGGGGTTCCTCCACGGCGGAGCATCAACACGCGGAAAGGCCGCGTGGTTCCAATTATAGAAGCTGAATTATTAATAAATTAACCATAAATTCCGGCCGAGGCTCAGCCGCTGCACCTCCGGCGCAAGATGCACTCCGATTGAAATGGTATCGTCGCTGGAACTCCTGATGCCGCCCGCCGTTGATCCGGCATGAACACAGGAGGTTTCCATGCAGTTGATCGATACACGCGTGACACAGTCCGGCGACTTCTTCACCGTCGAATTCCTGGGCGAGGGCGGCGAATCGGTTTCCGTCAAAATCGATAACTCCCATGGCGAGCTCGACGCCTCGACGGTGCTCGACCACGCCAAGGTGATGATGGTTCAGCTGACCGCCTTTCCGGGCCGCGGCGCAGACGGCAGCATCAACCGTTACGACGCCTTGAGCAACGGCAACTTCGACGAAGGCAGCAAGGGTTTGAAAGGCCAGCCGAGTGCGCGTTCGACCCATGACAGCGAAACGCTGGAAGAGGAGCTGAACGAAGGCCTGGAAGATAGCTTTCCGGCAAGCGACCCCGTTTCGGCAACGGTTTCGTCTATTCCCGCCACCGCGCCGAGGCACTGATCGCCGCAGACCCTGCCGCTGGCCGCCCCCATTCTCGGGGGCGGTCTGCGCCTGCATGACGGATTGATGTCAAAACTGAAAAACAGCTGAAAACCGCGGATGTCTGATTGACATGCGAGCCTTCTAGAGAGGGTCCGAGAAGGGAGCGTCCGTGACGCGCTTCCCAGGTCTCGGAGACGCGCCCTCATGAAAATCATTCAGATCACCGACACCCATTTCAGCCCGAACAAGCCGCATTTCAACGGCAATTGGGCGCCGCTTCTGAGCTGGATCGAAGCGACCGGCGCCGATCTGATCGTCCATACCGGTGATCTCACCGTCGACGGCGCCGACAAGGACGAGGACATCACCTTCTCGATGGATCTGATGCGGCAAGTGTCGATCCCGATGCTGATCGTGCCCGGCAATCACGATGTCGGCCATCTCAAGGGGTCCGACCAGCCGGTCAACGCCGAGCGGCTGGCCCGTTGGCGCAGCCTTGCCGGTGACGATCGCTGGCTGGAGGATGCGGCCGGCTGGCGCTTCATAGGCCTGAATTCGCTGCTTCTCGGTCATGAGGATGAGGAGGAAGAGGCGCAGTTCGAATGGCTCGCCAAGGCGCTCGAAGACCGGGCAGGGCGGCGCGTGGCTCTCTTCGCGCACAAGCCGCTGTTCGTCGATGCACCCGACGAAGGCGATACCGGCTACTGGAGCGTTCGCCCGGCTCAGCGCCGGCGGCTTTATGATCTGATAGCAGCCCATGACGTGGCGCTGTTTGCCAGCGGGCACCTTCACTGGGCCTGGCAGGGTCGTTTCGACAGCACCCAGCTGACCTGGGGCCCGTCGGCTGCCTTCATCATCGACAAGATGGAGCGCGAGATGCCGGGCGAGCGCCTGATCGGCGCCGTCGTCCACGAGTTCGATACATCGGTCGAAAGCCAGATCGTCGCCGTTCCCGGGATGACCGCGCATGTGCTCGACGATGTCGTGCTCGAGGTCTATCCGCAGGCGGTCAAGCCGCGCGAGGCTGTCGAATGAGCGCGCTCTCGCTTCGCGGCATCACCAAGGCCTTCGGCGGCAACCAGATCCTCAACGGCGTCAGCCTCGATGTCGGGGCCGGTGAATTCATCGCCCTGGTCGGCCCCTCCGGCTGCGGCAAGAGCACGCTCTTGCGCGTCCTTGCCGGCCTCGACCACGCCGATAGCGGCGAGATCCTGATCGGCGGTAAAGATATGTCCGGTGTGGCGGCCGCCGAGCGCAACATCGCCATGGTCTTTCAGTCCTACGCGCTCTATCCGCATCTGACGGCGTCTCAGAATATCGCCGTGCCGCTGTCGATGCGCCGGCTCTCAAGGATGCAGCGGCTGCCTTTCATCGGATCGCTGATACCCGGCCAGCGCGCCATCCGTGCGGCGATCGCCCGCGACGTCCGCGATATGGCGACCTCGCTGAAGATCGACCATCTGCTCGACCGCAAACCCGGCCAGATGTCGGGCGGCCAGCGCCAGCGCGTGGCGCTCGCTCGGGCCATGGTGCGCCAGCCGAGCATCTTCCTGATGGATGAGCCGCTGTCCAACCTCGACGCCAACCTGCGTGTCCACGCCCGCGGCGAAATCGTCGACCTGCATCGCCGCGCCGGCGTGCCGACGCTCTATGTCACCCATGACCAGGCGGAAGCACTGTCGATGGCGGATCGCGTCGCGGTGATGATGGGCGGCCGATTGCTGCAGATCGCAAGTCCTCAGCTCATCTACGACGATCCCGCCCATATCGAGGTCGCCCGCTTCATCGGCCAGCCGCGCATCAACCTGCTTCCGGCCTTTGCCGAAGGCGGCGTCGTTCTCTGCGGCGGCCTGCGGCTGACGCTTGAAAATGCACCCGCCGGGAAGATGCCGGTCACGCTCGCCATTCGCCCCGAATTCGTCTTTCTCGCCAAGAGCCGGCATGACGGCCTTGCCGCCCGGATCGAACGCGTCGAATTCCTGGGGTCCGAGGTTATCCTCCATTGCCGGCTCGACGCGATCGGTGAGACCGTCATCGCCAAGGTACAGCCGTCCGAAGCCTCCGGGCTTGCGGCCGGCGATGCCGTGGGACTGCGATTGTCGCCCGGCCGGACGCTGATCTTTGCCGAGGACGGCAGCCGGCTGGCCGGCTTCGTCGCCGGCGGCGATGCCGGGCTCAGCTCTGCTGATGCCGGGCTCAGCAACGCTGATGCCCTGCTCAGCGCTGCGGATGCCGGGCTCGCTGGCGCTTCCGATGCCCAGCGGGAGAGGGCGCATGGCTAGTATCGCCTCCCTGGCCATCCCCGATAATTCCGCCCTTGCTCATCGCCGCAGCGAGGCCCGCATCGCCTGGGTGCTGGTGCTGCCGGCGATGATCCTGCTTTTTCTCTTCGTGCTGTTGCCCGTCGCGGCTGTCGTTGTGCTCGGCTTTACCGATTTCGAACTCGGTTACGGCAAGTTCCGTTTCGTCGGATTCGAGAATTACGCGTATCTGATCACCGACCGCACATTTCGCAAATCGCTCTGGAATACGACGGTCTATACGGCGATCGTGGCGCCGGTCTCGATCCTGCTCGGCCTCGGCATCGCCATGCTGATCGAGAGCGAGACCGCGGCCCGCAGCTTCTTCCGCACCGCCTATTTCCTGCCGGTCGCCTCGCTGATCGTCGCCATGGCGACCGTCTGGCAATATATGTTCCACCCGACGATCGGCCCACTCAACGCGCTGCTGTCACTCGTCGGTCTGGCCGGCCCGAACTGGCTCGGCAGCTCCGGCACCGTGCTTTACAGCCTGTCGATCATCGGCGTCTGGCAATCGGCCGGCTTCAACATGGTGCTGTTTCTGGCCGGTCTGACGGCGATCCCGCGGGAGCTTTACGCAGCGGCCGAAGTGGACGGCGCCAGATCCGCCTTCGATCGCTTCCTGCTGGTCACCTGGCCGATGCTCGGGCCGACGACGCTATTCGTCATCACCATTAGCATCACCAATGCGGTCAAGGTCTTCGAGACTGTCAAAACGCTGACCGAGGGCGGCCCGAACAAGGCGTCTGAAGTGCTGCTCTTCACGATCTACCAGGAGGGTTTCGTCTACCTACGCGTCGGTTACGCCTCGGCGATGACCGTAGTCTTCCTGCTGATCCTCGTGGTGCTGATGTTCCTGCAATACCGCATTCTCGATCGCCGGGTGCATTACACATGACGAGCGCATTTTCCCTTGGCAGGATCATCCGCCTGACGCTGCTTTCGCTGGGCGCAATCATCTTCCTGTCGCCCTACGTCTTCATGATCTCGGCGGCGGGCAAGACGCAGAGCGACATCTTTACCTCGTCGCTGTCGCTCATCCCGGCGCATCTCGCCTATGCCGAGAATTTCGCCAAGGCCTTGAGCCGGGTGCCGATGGCGCGGCTCCTGTGGAACGGCGTTGTCGTCTGCGGGCTGATCTTCTTCTTTCAGGTGCTGGTGGCCATCCCCTGCGCCTATGCCATGGCGAAGCTGCGTTTCGGCGCGGCGCGGGCCATGATGGTGCTGGTCATGCTCGGACTTCTCGTGCCGATCCATGCGACCGCGCTGCCGCTTTATGTCGCCTTCGACCGCGCCGCGCTGCTCAACAGCTATGCCGCCCTGGTCGCGCCTTTTACGATTTCGGTCTTCGCGATCTTCATGTTCCTGCAGTTCTTCCGTGCCATGCCCGACGATCTCATCCATGCCGCCCGTCTCGACGGCATGTCGGAGCTCGGCATCGTCGCCCGCGTCATCGTGCCGAATGCCTGGCCGGCGGTCACCGCCTTCGCGATCTTCTCGGTCGTCGCCCATTGGAACGATCTCTACTGGCCGCTGATCGTCATCAGCAAGCAGGACTATGCCACGCCGCCGCTCGGCCTGATGTATTTCCGCGCCGCCGAGGCCGGCGACGACTACGGCGCGCTGATGGCGGCGACCCTGATCATTACCCTTCCTCTCGTCGCCGCCTTCCTGCTTGCGCAGAAGCGTTTCGTCGAGGGCATCACCATGACCGGTCTCAAAGGCTGACCGGCTTCAACCAGGAGAACGAGCGATGAAACATATCACCCAGCTTCTCGCCGCAGCGGCCGTATCGATGGCAATCGCGCTTCCCGCGCATGCCGAGACGACGCTGACGGTTCACTACCCGATGCCGGGTTTCTTCAAGGACGTGATGGACACGATCTCGAAGAAGTTCATGGCTGAGAACCCCGATATCAAGATCCAGTTCGCCAGCCCCTCGGCCACCTATGAAGAAGGCATCCAGACGATCCTTCGCCAGGCCGGCACCAGCGAAATGCCCGATATCACCTTCATCGGCCTGAACCGCCTGCGCATGCTCGACGAACGCGATGTCGCCGTCGACCTCGGCCCGCTCGTCAAGAAGGACGGCAACATGGCCGAGCAGGGCTTCTCCGACACGATCCTCAAGCTCGCCCAGGTCAAGGGCAAGCAGGTTGGCCTCGCTTTCGCGACCTCCAACCCGATCATGTATTACAACGCCGATCTCGTGAAGGCGGCCGGCGGCGATCCCGACAATCCGCCGAAGACCTGGGATGAGGTCATTGCGCTCGGCGGCAAGATCAAGGCGCTCGGCAACGGCGTCGACGGCATCGATTTCCGCTGGCAGGGCGACGACTGGATGTTTTCGGCGCTGCTCTTCGGCGCCGGCGGCAAGATGCTGAGCGATGACGAAAGCAAGGTCGCCTTCAACGGTCCGGAAGGTCAGAAGGCCGTCGAGGTCCTGCATCGTCTGGTCACCGAGGGCGGCATGCCCGTCTTCACCAAGCCCGCCGGCGAACAGGCTTTCGCCGCCGGCAAGGTCGGTTTCGAATTCCAGACCACAGGCGCTCTGCGCAACACGATCAAGAATGTCGGCAACAAATTCGATCTGCGCACCGCCAAGATCCCGCTGATCGATCCGGTGAACGGCCGCCTTCCCACAGGCGGTAATGCCGTCGTCATCCTGACCCATGACGCCGCCAAGCAGGACGCCGCCTGGAAGTTCGCCAAGTTCGCCGCCGGCCCTTACGGCGCCTCGGTCGTCGTGCCCGGCACCGGTTATGTCCCGAACAACGAGCTTGCCGCCAAGTCGCCCGAATATCTCGGCGATTTCTACAAGCAGAACCCGCTGTTCCAGGCGGGCCTCAGCCAGATGCCGGTCATGATCCCCTGGTATGCCTTCCCCGGCTCCAACGGTGTCAAGGTCACCCAGACGATCGTCGACAATCTTTCGCGCATCGTCGACCAGTCGGCCGAGCCGAAGGAAGCGCTCGACGATGCAGCCGCCGATGTCGAAGGCATGCTGCCGCGCAGCTGATCGTTTTCCGCGTCAGAAGAAGGAGCCGCCACGCCGAGCGCGCGGCGGCCCTTTATATCAGGGTGGTTCAGATGGCGCGCACCGTGCCGCCGCGGCGCAGCGTATAGGCGACGTCGAGGTGGCGGGCAGGGGCGGCATTCTCTGCCATGTCGAGCAGCAGCGAGGCGGCCGTCGCGCCCATGCTGGCATCCGGCATTTCGATGGTTGTCAGCGGCGGATCGATCAGCCGGCCGATGGCGATGCCGTCGAAGCCGGCGACCGAAACATCCCCCGGCATCGAAAGCCCCTCGCGCTTCAGCGCGCCGATGACGCCGAGCGCCAGAAGATCGTTGGAGGCGATGATCGCCGTCGGCGAAAGCGAGGTCATCGCCGCACTGAGATCGAGCTGGTCATAGCCGCCGACGAAGGAGATCTGAATAGCGTCGAGCGGCGTCAGGCCGTTCTCGGCCATGGCGTCGAGGTAGCCCTGGTAGCGAAGACGAGCACGATCGGAGGCGGCGAAATTGCCGGAGAGAAAGAGAATGTGGCGGTGGCCCATGCCGATCAGGAACGTCGTGATCTCCCGGCCGGCGCCGCGATTATCGGCGGTGACGGCCGCCGGAAACTGAGCCGTCGGCAGGTTGTTGAGAAGCACGGTCGGCGGCAGCTTGGGGAGCAGCGCCTCGCTCGTCGAGGGGTCGCAGACGGTGAGGATCAGCCCTGTCGGCCGGTCATTCAGAAGTGCGGCGACGGCATCGGCCTCGCGTGCCGGATCGTAATTCGACTGGGCGATCAATACCCCATGGCCGGCGACCAGCATGCGGTTCTGGATGCTCGACAGCGACGAGGCAAAGACCGGATTGGTGATGCTCGGGATCAAGACGCCGATTACCGGCCTGCGCCCGAGGCGCCCGACAGCATGGCCGGCCGAGCGATAACCGAGTTCGGCGGCGGCACGGCGCCTTGCGCACCATCAGATCGCTGGCCGGTCCGTTGCGATTGAGAACCCGGCTTGCCGTCGCCAGCGAACATCCTGCCCGGAATGCGACTTGCTGCAATGTCGCCATCGAATGCGCCCTCCTGGTCACAGCGTCGAAGCGCAATCTTTTAGTCGGGCTCGATGACAGTGATCTGACAATTGACGAGGTGTGGGGAATTCATCGGGAATGACGACGGAAGCAAGATCATAAGATTTAAATATCAACAGCCTATACAATAATTCTAAGATTTCTATGGAGCTCCCGCGAGCTCTAACCCGAATTATCTGCGTCTTATCCATTCACACATGGAAGTTGAAGCAATATGCAACTTATGGAATGGTCGGGTCAAAGTCGTTTCCTCTCTTCATGCTCATCGCCTGGATAAGAATGTCTCCCAATCAAATGGAATGCGCCGCCGCTTGGCGGTTTCTCGCGACGGTCTCCCTTGTCGCAATTTTCGCATCGCCGGCCTATGCCGACACGCCGTCCACCCCCTGGCCGCAAACGCAAAGCGACATTCAAGCCGATTCCAATGTCCATTTCGGCCTGCTCGCCAATGGCATGCGCTTTGCAATCATGCGCAACGCCACGCCATCAGGACAGGCAGCGATCCGCTTTCGCATCGGCTCCGGCTCACTGGAGGAAAACGACGACCAGCAGGGCCTGGCGCATGTTCTCGAGCACATGGCCTTCAAGGGTTCGACGCATGTCGCCGAAGGGGAGATGATCCGTATCCTGCAGCGCAAGGGCCTGGCCTTTGGACCGGACACCAACGCCCATACCTCTTATGACGAGACTGTCTATGCACTCGATTTACCCGAGGTCGATCCAGAGACGCTTTCCACGGGCCTGATGCTGATGCGAGAAACGGCGAGCGAGCTGACCCTCGATGCCGGCGCCCTCGATCGCGAGCGCGGCGTCATCCTGTCGGAAGAGCGGCTGCGCGATACACCGCAGTACCGCGCGGGGCTCGCAATCATGAATTCATTGCTCGCCGGCCGGCGCGTGACCATGCGCCCGCCGATCGGTAAAGCCGATATTATCAGCAATGCGCCTGTGGACCTCGTCCGCGATTACTATCGGGCCAATTACCGGCCCGATCGGGCGACGCTGATCGTGGTGGGCGATATCGACCCCGCTGCCATGGAAATCGAAATCCGGCAGCGCTTCGGCGACTGGAAGGCCATAGGACCGACGCCTGCAAGTCAGGATACCGGCGCGCTGCGGACGAAAGGCGAAAGCGCGGACGTCGTCGTCGTTCCCGGCGGCATGACCAGCGTCCAGATCGCCTGGACGCGTCCCTATGACGCGGCGCCCGACACCTTGGGCAAGCGCCGCACCCAGCTTATTGAAGATCTCGGTCTGATGGTGCTCAAACGCCGGGTCAGCACCATCGCCAGCAAGGCGGACGCGCCTTTCATCAGCGCCGGCGTCGGCTCCCAGGATCTCCTCGATTCCGCTCACGTCGTCCTGGTCACGGCGAATTCCGAACCGGACAAATGGCAGGCGGCACTCGGGGCCATTGACCAGGAACAGCGTCGTATTCAACAGTTCGGCGTTGCCCAGGCTGAGATCGATCGCGAAATCCTCGAATATCGCTCGGCCCTGAAGGCTGCTGCCGCCGGAGCCGCGACGCGCACGACCACCGACATCGCTTCCGCGCTGGCTGGCAGCATCGATGACAATCAGGTCTTCACGTCGCCTGCCGACGACCTCTCGCTGTTCGAGAGGGTGACGAACGGCGTCACCGCGGCCGAGGTCAATCAGGCCCTGCAGCGTGCTTTCTCCGGCAATGGTCCGCAGATCGTGCTCCAGACCGCCCAATCGCCGCAGGGCGGAGCCGACGCGCTCCGGCAGGTCTATCACGCTTCCAAGGCGATTGCCGTCTCGGCGCCGTCCAGTGCAGCCGATGTCGCCTGGCCCTACACCCATTTCGGCGCGCCGGGCGCTGTGGTCGAACGCCGCGCCGTCGAAGATCTCGGCCTGACCATGGTGCGCTTTTCCAACGGCGTACGGCTTACCGTCAAGCCAACCAAGCTGCGCGCCAATGAAGTGCTGGTGCGCGAGGATATCGGCCGCGGCCGGCTGGACTTGCCGCATGACCGTCCCCTCCCGATCTGGGCATCGCCGGCGGTCGCGCTGTCCGGCGTGAAGGCCATGGACTACCAGGATATCCAGAAGGCGCTGACCGCCAACATCGTCGGCCTCGACGTCTCGGTAGGCGACAGCTCCTTGAAGTTCGACGGTCGTACGCGGACTGAGGATCTGGCGACGCAATTGCAACTCATGTCGGCATACACCTCCGATCCCGCATACCGCCCCGAGGCGTTCAAGCGGGTGCAGCAGGCCTATTTGAGCGGCCTCGATCAGTATGAGGCCACCCCTGGCGGCGTTGTCAGCCGTAACCTCGGAGGTCTCGTCCACTCCGGCGACCCGCGCTGGACCTTTCCCGATCGCGCCCAGTTGTCCGCCGCCAAGCCGGGCGATTTCGAGGCGCTGTTCCGGCCGGTGGTGTCCAATGGCCCGATCGATATCACCATCGTCGGCGATGTGACGGTGGACGACGCCATCCGGCTGACAGCTGAAACATTCGGCGCTTTGCCGCCACGCCCGGAGGCGGCGGCGAGCAATGATTGGGGTAACGTGCGTTTTCCGGCGGCCACCGAGAAGCCCGTTCTGCAGACCCATAAGGGAAGGGCAGATAGCGCCGCCGCCGTCGTCGGGGCTCCCATCGGCGATTTGCTCTCCGATCTCCCGCGCTCCTTCACAGCCAATGTTGTCACCCAGATTTTCCAGAATAGGCTGACCGACCAGTTTCGCATTGCAGAAGGGGCAAGCTACGCGCTGGAGGGCGACGTTAATCTGTCGAGGGAAATTCCCGGCTATGGCTACGCCTATTTCTATGTCGAGACGGATCCGACAAAGCTCGCGCGCTTCTATGCACTTGTCGACGAGATCGCCAATGATCTCAGGTCGCATGATGTCTCCGCCGACGAGCTCGCACGCGCTCGCGAACCCATCATCGAGACGTTGAAGCACCAGCGGCAGGGCAACGAATACTGGATTGAATATCTGCGCGGCGCCCAGACGGATCCGCGTC
The DNA here is from genome assembly GCF_002531805.1 of Rhizobium sp. M1. Taxonomy (NCBI): domain Bacteria; kingdom Pseudomonadati; phylum Pseudomonadota; class Alphaproteobacteria; order Hyphomicrobiales; family Rhizobiaceae; genus Rhizobium; species Rhizobium sp. M1. The sequence continues at coordinate 54,358 of NZ_NWSW01000029.1, forward strand.
GTTTGGACCGCATACGCGGCAATCTCAGCGGCTACGACGAGGTTACGGCCTCAACTATCCGCGAATTCGCCACAACCTATTTCAGCCCGGAAAAATTCTGGAAATTCGAAGTGCTGCCGGCGGTCGTAAGGTAGTGTCTCGAACCGAAGCCCCTTAAATTGGACGGTGCCGGGGAGGAGACACCGTCCCGGCCGTTGAGCAGCAGCTCAGGCGCGGCGTTTGACCACCCGCATGTTCATCTCCGAGCGAAGCGTGAAGCCTTGCGCCTTGTAGAGGGAAATGGCGGAGGTGTTCCCCGCATAGACATGCAGATAGGCCGTGTCGCCGCTGGAAGCGATTTCGCCGGCAACGAAACGGAACAGCAGGGTGCCGAGGCCACGCCCTTGGAATTCGGGATGGGTGCAAAGCCCACTCAATTCGATGAAACCGGTCTGCCGCATACGCTGCCCGGCCATCGCCACCAGACGGCCCTCATGCCTGATCCCCCAGAAGCTGCCGAGGCTCTGGGCGCGCAGGGTGAACGGCCCGGGTCTGGTCAAGCTCGCCAGATCAAGCATGTCGGCGGCGTCGGCCTCGGTCAGCGGCTCAATGCGGGAATCCGAAATCCTCTCATGAGGCCGCTCGGCAACCATTTGGGTCACCGGCGCCTCCATGACGACGGCAAGACCCGCTGGAATGCCGATCGGCCCGGCCTCGACGAGAAACATCTTCTCTTCCGCCGACGGCAGCTTCTCCAGGGCATCGAGGCTCTCAGGGCTATCGTCGGCAGAGGCAGCGAAGGGGACGATGGAGGGCGGGTATCGCCGTGCGTAGCTGTTGCCTTCGGCAAGAGCGGCATGCGTGGTTTTGAGCGCGCTCCAGATCGGCCGGTCAAGCACGTGATTCATCGTCTTTCTCTCCCTATTGCGCGTTGGAAAGGGCGTGCGGACCTGTAACCGTGCTCCGGCGTATGAGCGGCAGTGCCGCAAGCCCGTCTTCGATGGCGGCGAGTTGCTCGAGGATCGGTCCGTCGAGGTCGCCGCAGAGATCCGCAACCGCAGCCGCAACGCGCGGCCAGATGGTTGCCTTCGAATGATCGACGAGTTCCTGTCCCTTGTCGGATAGCGACACCAATCTGCGGCGCTGATCGTCCGGCGCCGGCTGCATATCGACGAAGCCGAGTTCGAGAAGCTGCCCGATGGTCCGCGTCGCGCCGGGCTGGGTGATGCCCACCGCCTGCGCAAGCTCGCCGATCGTCAGCGGCCCGGCCCGGTCGATCGCTGCGAGGAATGGATACTGACCTGCCTGGATGCCGACGCCGGCCTCGTCGATGACCTGCTGCGTATCGGCTTGCAGTCTCTCGCCGATGCGACGCAACCGGCTGCCCAGGCACAAAAAGCCAAGCGTTCGCACCACATCTTCGACCATTCAATCTCTCCAATTCCATAGAATGTTATATAACATGTTATATATTTAGTAGCGGGCGAAATTCAAGAGTAGGGATCTCGCGGCCGGAGGGACTTATCGAAGGCACGCGAGGTCCTTTATTGCTCACGCCGTCTCGCGGCCAACAGAGAAATCGCCAGGACACAACTGAGTAGGGCGAGGGACGACGGCAACCCCTGATGTCCGACCAGCTGCATTGCCAGTCCGGCCGCGGGCGAGCCCGCCATGCCGCCGATGCCCCATGCGAAGGCGAAGGCCGCATTGCCGGCGATCAGGGCTTGACCGTTGAAACGCTCGCCGAGCTGGATCAGCGACATGGTGTAGAGCCCGAACGAGACGCCGCCCCAGATGAAAACGAGCGGCCAGATGAGCCAGGTGGTGAAGGTTGACGCCAGCAGCAGGCAGCCTGAAAGACAAGTGAGGACGCAGAACAACATGGTCCGCGTTGCGCCGAACCGTTCCGCCACGCGCCCGAGCAGGATCTGCAGCGCGGCATTGCCGGCAACGAAACAGGTGATCAGCGAAGCGATGCGGCTTTCGGTACTGCCGAGTGCCGCGCCATAGACGGCAAGCAGGGAGAGCAGGATCTGCTCGAAGGCGGCGGCGGTGAAAACCGCAAACAGCAGCAGCGGCGCCCGCGAAAGGAAGCCGCCGACCGATATTGCTTCGCCTTCGCCGGGCATGTCAGGCAGGCGTTGGGCGACAACAAGCACGATCAGGCCGCAGCCAAGGAAGGCCCCAATGCCGATCAGGAAGGGTGCCCAGCCTTCCGTGCCACTGAGGCCGAGCGAGAGCGGACCGACGGCAAAGCCGGCCGAAACGATCGATGAATAGAGGCCCATGATGCGCCCCCGACGCGACGCCGGGGTGATCGAGATCAGCCAGGTTTCGCTGATGACATAGAGTGGATTGGCAAAGAAGCCGAGCAGGAAGCGCAGCGGCATCCAGGTCCAAACGTCCTGCCGCCCGGCAATCGCAATCAGGGTGAGGGCGGCGAGGATCGAACAGAGGATCGCAAGCCGCGCTGCGCCCACCAGCCGCGAGAGTGCCGGAATGACGGGTGCCGATATGATGAAACCCAAGGGCGTCATCGCTGCCGACAGACCGATCAGGCCAGAGGCCGTTCCGTGCCGCTCCAGGATGAAGCTCAGCAGCGGATAGGTCAGCCCCTGCGCCACGGCAAACACCGTGACGGTCGCGATGATGCCTGCCATCGCGGCCCAGGGGCTCCGATCGTCTCGTTGTGATGTCGTGCTTGCAGCAGTCATGCAGATTTCCTCGTCAGTCGGCATGGGGTGACGGGGCAGAGGCCCCGCCCGAAAGAGGATGGAATTCTGCGGAACAGGAGGAGCGGCGTAATTAAGCCGCTCCAAAAAGTTCTCAAAAACTTCCAAACGGACTATAGATCCGCTCTATGCAGGGATTGCTCTTTGCCTTTGGTCCGTTCGTGCTTGATCCGGATGCGGGAACGCTCCTTCGGAATGATGAACCCGTTGCCATTGGCCACCGCGGGCTGAAGCTACTTGCGGCGCTCGTCGCGCGATCCGGCGAAATCCTTGCCAAGACCGAGCTGATGGACGCGGCTTGGCCGGGCATGGCGGTCGAGGAAGGCAACCTCACCGTCCAGATCGCGCAGCTGCGCAAGCTGCTCGGCGCAGCCGCCGGCGGCGGCGAATGGATTGCAACGGTTCCGCGCGTCGGCTACCGCTTCACGGGCGCCATGCAGCGGCTGAGCGGCGTGAAGCGAAAGGCCTTGCCGCTGCCGGACAAGCCGTCGATCGCCGTACTGCCCTTCCTGAACATCGGCAACGATCCCGAACAGGAATCTTTCGTGGACGGGCTGACCGAAGACCTGATCACCGACCTGTCGAGAATGCCGGGTCTGTTCGTCATCGCCCGCAACTCTGCCTTCACCTATAAGGGCCGGGCGGTTGCCGTGCGGGAGATTGCCGAGGAGCTCGGCGTGCGATACCTGCTGGAGGGCAGCGCGAGGCGCGCCGCGGGGCGCGTGCGCGTCAACGCCAAGCTGGTCGACACTGTCAGCGGTACTCATTTGTGGGCGGAACGCTTCGATCGCAGCCTGGACGATATTTTCGTCGTTCAGGACGAGGTGACCGCCAGGATCGTCGAGGCGCTGCTCGGCCGGCTGCGTACCCCGCCGCCGCGCCGGCGGCCTAGAAGTCTTGAGGCCTACGATCTCTGCGTGCGGGCGCGCAAGCTGATGGATGATTCCCCGCAGGCGGCTGAGGAGGCGCATCTGATGCTGACCCGCGCAGTCGCCCTCGACCCCGAATATGCCGCGGCCTATCGCTGGTTGGCCATGAACCACTGGATGGGATGGGTTCATAGCGGCGGGCCGACGGAAGCGACCCGCCGCATCGCCTTGCAACTGGCGCGCAAGGCCGTTACGATCGACCCCAACGATGCCGGCTGCCGCTGGGTCTTGGCTTACCTTCTTGCCTATGAACGCGATTTTGCCGCGGCGGATGCGGAGTTCGCCAAGGCGATCGAACTTGACCCGAACGAGGCCGATACCTTTGCGGCATTATCCGACGTTACCGTCCTAGCAGGGCGGGTCGAGGAGGGGCTTGAGCAGATTCGCAAGGCGTTCCGGCTGAACCCGTTTCCGGCAAGCTGGTATTATTTGGCGCTCGGCCAGGCACAATATGCGGCCGGGCAATATGCAGCCGCCGTCGAGACGCTGCGCCGCGACGAAACCTATCGCACAAGCTCGCGCCGTTTCCTGGCGGCAAGCCTTGCTCAGCTCGGCCGGCTCGACGAGGCGCAGGCGGAGACCGAACTCTTCCTTGTCGCCAACCCCGGCTTTTCTATCCGCCATTGGGCGGCGACCGAACCATTTCGTGACGCTCGCACGCTTGACCATTTCGTGGAGGGCTACCGCAAGGCCGGTCTTCCGGATTAATCCGCCGCAGCACTTGCGGCCGGCAAGCGTGCCATGGCGATGGCACGGCGATGGCGGGATCGCGACAAGAGCCCGCCCGGCACGCTTTCACCGATCGCGGGCGCCGGCTTCGCATTCCGGATCAGGCGAGTTAGACCGCCGCTTCAGACCGCCATATTCGCCGCCGCCGACATCACTTCCCGCGGCGCGGGAACGCCGAACATATGGCGGCCGGCCTCCTCGACTTCGGTGAAGCACCAGCGCACGACGCCATCACGATCGAGCAGGAATTCGCCGACAAGCTGGCCTTCGCCGGGGGAGATCATCCGCTTGTCATCATCGGTCATCTCATAGCCGTCAGCCTTGTCGAGAAATTCCATCGCGGCGATCGGGTTCATCGGTTCGGGAAGCTCGCCCGGCATATCGACGCGCATCGACATCACCGTGTCCATGCTGACCTTGTGCGGCCACTCGTTTTCCGTCTCGGTGAATTGAAGGCGCGGCAGGCCGAAGGCGCGATGCGACACCCGTTCGGGGTCGGAGGCCGCCAGCAGGTTGGGAAGCGGGTGGTAGCGGAAATAAAGGCGGGCTCGCTCGATCGGGGTATTGACGACCGTCAGGCTGTCGATGCCTTTCTCCTGCAATGCATCGGTCAGTTCAGCCATGGCGGCGATCTGCCTGCGGCAGAAGGGGCAGTGCAGTCCGCGGAACAGGCCGACGAGCAGCGGCTTCTGGCCGCGAAAGTCGTCGATGGCGATCTTGCCCTGGCGGGTGATCGCATCCAGCACGACGTTGGGCGCGCGATCTCCAGGCTGTAATGGTCTATCGGCGTGGTTCTCCTGCATTGTTCGTTCCTCCCTTTATGCGTTTGAATCGCTTAATCTATTCGACATTGCGCGATCATTGCGATGCGAACCCTTCAGTCGAGAAACGGCAAGACGACGAGGGTGCCTGGATCGAGGTTGTGGCGGATGCACACATCCTGTGCCAGCGTGAAATACCGTTCCGCTTCGTCCATATCGTCATGTTCGAGGCTCAGCGTCGCCAAGCCATCATAACACGGAAAGAGCAATTGCGGCTCGTCAATTTCCTTAGCAACCTCAAGAGCTTCTTCGTAATACTTACGAGCTAGCTTCGGCTGTCCGTGGCATTGATGAATCTGGCCGAGCACGATCAGCGGCACGGACAAATGATCGCGCTGATCGAGCGCCCGGTCGATTTCGACTGCCTTTTCCGCCGCCGGCACGCCTTCGGCAGCACAGCGATCGGTGAAGGTGCAGCAGGACACTGCGAGGTTGGCGAGAAGGCGCGCCTGGAAGCCGAGATCGCCGATACGGGTCGCGACCTCCAGCCCACGGCGGCAGACCGTGATGGCGTTGGCCGGATCGACGATCGTGTAGAGAACGCCGAGATTGGAATAGGCGCGGCAGGCGGCACTTTGCAGATCGGCCTTTTCGGCGACCGAGAGGCTGCGTTCCACTTCCTGCACGGCATCGCGCCGGCGTCCGAGCCGTGCGAGCGCTGCACCCTTGGTGTTCAACGCTTCGGCCATCGCCCGGGCAGCCTCGCGGCCGGCCTCGGTCGTTCCGTCGATCGGCAGCGTTTGCAGGCATTGCAGCGCCTGTGTCGCCCACTCGGCGGCGGCGGCCTGATCACCCATGCGGAAGGAGAGATGACCGCGCTCCTGCAGCAGGTGGGCATGTTCGACCGGCGCATCGATCGCAGCGATCATCGCTTCCGCCGCGGCGCAATGCGTCTCCGCCTGGTCGCGGCGCCCCGCATCGAGATGCAGGCGGCCGATCTTTCGCAATATCCTTGCTGCGGCAATCCGGTCGTCGTTGGCGCGGTGGATCGCAAGCGCCTGCTGATAATGGGTCAGGGCATCGTCGCGGCGACCGGCAGGGCCGCAGAGATCGGCAAGGCGCTCCAGCAGTGCCAATTGCTCCGGCGTCACCTCCGGCTCGTCTGCGAAGGCCGCGAGAGCTTGACGATAGAGGCGCATTGCATCGTCATTGGCATAGGTCTTGCGCGCTTGATCGCCCGCCGCCATCAGGTAGGCGGCGCCCTTGGCGTTGTCGGTGGTCAGGCTGAAGTGATGGCCGAGTTGCGCCAGATGCTCGGGACGCTCGGGCGCCAGGCCATATTGGCGCTCCAGAACCCGGCCGATCCTGCCATGGAGCTCCATGCGCCGTTGCAGCAACAGGTTCTGATAGATGACGTCGTGCATCAGTGTCTGGCTGAAGCGATAGCCAGGCGACCCGCCGGCATCGGGGCCGCGCAATTCCTCGACGATATTGGCATCGCAGAGATAGTCCAGTGCGGCATCGATGCCGGCCGGATCGGTGGCGACGGCGCGGAGCAGGGCGGTATCAAATTTCGGGCCGACCACCGCTGCCTCCTGCGCCAACCGCCTGATCTCCTGCGGCAGACGATCGACGCGGGCCAGCAACAAGGCTTGCAGGTTCACCGGGATGGCGACATCCGTGTCGTCCGCCGCAACATGCCAGCGCTCACCGTCATGACGCAACGTGCCCATGTCGATCAGTCCACGCAGGATTTCTTCGATGAAGAGCGGGTTGCCGCCGGCGCGGTCGAGGATGCGTTTGCGCATTGCGATCGGCAGCTTGCCATGGGCCTCGCCAAAAAAGGCGGCAAGCAGCCTCTGCCCGTCGGCCGCGGCGAGTGGGCCAAGACGCTGCACGGTGACGTTGACGCGATTGGAGTTCAGCGGGTCGGTCTGCGCCGTCGGCCGGTAGATCACAAGCAGCATCAGCCGGCTGCGCTCCAGCCGGTCCATCATGAAGCGAAGCACTTCCAGCGAAGCCGCGTCCGCCCAATGCAGATCCTCGATGACGAGCAGGAGAGGGCCTTGCGCCAGCCGCCGCTCGAAGACGGTGCGGATCGCGTAGAAGATCTGCCGCCGCAACTGCTCCGGCTCGATGTGCCGCAACGCGCCATCGGGATCACCGAGGCCGAGCACATGCAGAAAAAGCGGCAGGAGCCCATCAACATCGTCCTGCGTCAGATCGAGTGCGCGAAACCCCGTCGTCAACAGCTGTCGTGTCCTGTCGCGATCGTCGCGCTCGCCGATCCCGTAGGCGCTTCGTACGACCGCGGCGAGGGTGCCGTAGGATTGTTCGCCAAGGGGAGAGCAGGTGGCTTTACGGATGGCAAGGCCGGGGAAACGGGTCGTATCCGCGGCGATCCCGACGAATTCAGTGGCCAGCCGCGATTTGCCGATGCCGGCTTCGCCGATCAGGCGGACGAGCTGCGCCGCACCGTCGCAAGCGAGATCGAGGCAGGTGAGCAGCCGCGACAATTCCGCATCCCGTCCGATCATCGGCGCCTGAAGGCCGAAACTTTCGAGCCCGCGCGCCGTATGCGGCGTTTCCAGCAGCCCGGTCAGCCGATGGACGAGAACGTTTCCGCTCTTGCCGCGCAAGGTCTGCGCGCCGAGACTGTCGAAGGCAAAGGCGTGGCGGGTGAGGCGATAGGTCAGCGGACCGACAAGAATATCGTTTTCGCCGGCCATGGATTGCAGCCGTTGGGCCGTGTTCACCGTATCACCGGTCACGGAATAGGATTTGGCGCCGACCGCGCCGAAGCCGCCGGTAACGACAGGGCCGCTGTTGATGCCGATATGCAGGCGCAGCGGCACGCCGGCGCGCGACTGCCAGCGCGTGCCGACCGCGGCGGCCCGGTCGATCATATCAAGTGCGGCGCCAAGCGCCCGCACCGGATCGTCCTCATGGGCAACCGGCGCGCCGAACAGCGCCAGAAGGGCGTCGCCGACGAACTTGTCGACGAATCCGCCATAGGCTTCCACCGCCCGGGTCATCTCTTCGAACAATTCGTTCTGCAGCACCCGCATGGTTTCGGGGTCGATCTGCTCGCTCAGCGTGGTGAATCCACAGAGATCGGCGAAGAGCACCGTCACCGGCCGCCGGTCGGCATCGCCGTCGGATTTCGCCGGCACCAGCTCAATAGTCGGCTTCGGCGCAGGCGGGGCTTTACCTGAGATCGATGCACCGCATTTGGGGCAGAAGGCAAAATCGGGCTGACACGCATAGCCGCAGGCGGCGCAGGAGAGGGGTTGCCTTGCGCCGCATCGCGGACAGAAAGCAAAACCGCTCTGAATATCGAAACCGCAGCCGGCGCAGTCCATCGCTGGCATCTCACGAACCCGGTGCGCGACGGCTATATCAGCCGCAACCAACGGGCCTCAAACAGAAGACCAGCATGAACCTGTTGCCCCGTGCCCGCAAGCATCAAACAGGTGTTCAACGACGATCACCCGGGCTCTCTTGAGAGTCGCGTCGAAGGTAGCGACCTCACCTCGTCCCTGCCAGAAACTGGCGGAACCGCTCCGATTTCGGATGCGTGAAAAGCTCGGTGGGCTCCCCTGTTTCTTCGACAACGCCCCGGTGAAGGAAAACCACCTTGCTCGATACGTCTCGGGCGAAGGCCATTTCATGGGTTACAACCAGCATAGTCCGACCTTCTTCAGCAAGAGAGCGCATCACTTTCAGCACTTCGCCGACGAGTTCGGGATCAAGCGCCGAGGTCGGCTCGTCAAACAGCATCACCCTCGGCCGCTGTGCGAGAGCGCGGGCGATCGCAGCGCGTTGCTGCTGACCGCCAGACAAATGCGCAGGATAGAAATTTCGTTTTTCGGCGATGCCCACCCGTTCGAGCAGAGCTTCGGCCTCCGCAATACATTCCGCCCGGTTGCGCTTCTGCACGTGCACCGGCGCTTCGATCACGTTCTCGAGGATGGTCATATGCGACCAAAGGTTGAAATTCTGAAACACCATGCCGATGTGTTCGCGCATCCGGTCGACTTGCCTGCGGTCAGCCGGCACCGTTCTATGCCCCGATTTCTTCAAAGCGTACATTTTGCCCCCGATGCGAATTTCCCCGCTGTCGGGGATTTCGAGCATATTGAGGCATCTCAGCATCGTTGATTTGCCGGAGCCGGATGAGCCGAGGATGGAAATCACGTCCCCCTCATGCGCTTCAAGCGAAATCCCCTTCAGCACTTCCAGCGGGCCGAAGCATTTGCGGAGATCCTTGACCGAAACGGCAGCGCTTTTGTCCTTATTGTCGCTGACCAAAACTGTTCCCCTGTCAGACATGCACCCTCCCGTTTAAGATTGCAGCCGCATACGCATATGAGGCGAAAGCCAGAAATCGACCGCCATGAGCATCCGTGTGACGATGAAAATGATCGCGAGGTAGATCGCGCCGGCGACGATGAAGATCTCGAAAGCGCGGAAGCTGTCGGCGATCAGTTTTCCGGCCAGGCCGGTGACCTCCATAATCGTGATGACAGATGCGAGCGCTGTTGCTTTGATCATCAGGATGATCTCATTGCCGTAAGCGGGCAGCGCATGCCTGATGGCGATCGGCAGGATGATCCGCCTGAACAGAAGAACGCCCGACATGCCGCAAGCGCGAGCCGCCTCGATCTCCTGGGCGGAGACGGCCAGCAGTCCTCCACGGAAGATTTCGCTGCAGTAGGCGGCGGTATTCAGAGTGAGGGCGAGTACCGCACACCAGTAGGGTTCGCGAAAGAACCCCCAGACGCCGAGGTCCTGCAGGCCGTGTCTGAATTGGCCGAGACCATAATAGATCAGGAACATTTGGACGAGGAGCGGCGACCCTCTGAAGACGAAGACGTAGGCACGGGTTATGGTTCGGCCTATTTCACCGCCGGTCACGGCCAGGAGCGAGATCGCCAGTGCCAGCGCGCTGCCTGCCACGACCGACGTGACGGCGAGCTCAAGGGTCAGCGGCAAGCCGGTCAGAAGCGTGAGAAACGTATCCCACATAAAACCCAGATCCATCACAACGCTCTCCTTGTGCCCTGGGTCGTTCGCGCCTCCATGCGTCTGAACAGGATCGATGAGAGCCAGGTGATGACGAGATAAAGAACGACCGCCGTCAGGTAGAACTCGAACGGCCGGCGCGTCGATCCGGCCGCGATCTGCGATTGGCGCAGGAGTTCGACGAGACCCGTGACGGAGATCAATGCCGATTCCTTCAAGACGAGCTGCCAGGTGTTTCCGAGGCCCGGAATAGCGTAGCGCAGGACGAGGGGGGCGACGATGCGCCTGAATTTGGGCCATGGCCGCATGCCGACGGCGCTGGCGGCTTCGATTTCGCCGCGTGCAACGGACCTATAGGCCCCGCGAAATACCTCAGCCTGATAGGCCGCCGAAACCACGCCAAGCGCCAGGGTTCCGGTCAGAAATGCCGGCATTCCAATAAACCCTTGATAGCCGAACAGGCCGCCCAAGGATCCAAGGAATGCGCTGCCGCCGAAATAGAAAAGATAAATGACGAGAAGGTCGGGCACGCCACGCAGAACGGTCGTGTAGCAATCCGCAAGCCACCGGATGGTCAGGTGGCGGGACAACTGCATTAAGGTAATGACCATCCCGATCAACGTTCCGGTCAGGAAGCCGCATACGGACACACCGATTGTCATCGCTGCCGCAGTCAGTAGTAGCCAACCCCAACCCGTCTGCTCGAAGCCGACGAGAGCCAGGTAATTGTCGATAGGTGCCATGCGGGGACCCCTTGATAAAAGATCGGGTTGCGCGTCAGTCGGATGCGCGCCGATGCGCCCAGATGCGCTGGAGCTTCGACATGTTTTTGAGCGAGCTTTGCACATGCGCTCGAGCTGCTGCGGCCGCCGCCTCCCGGTCGCGTGCACAGATGGCGTCTGCGATCGCCCGGTGTTCGTCGAGGTCCGTGTGCTCCAGATCCACCCAGAGAACTTCGAGCCAAAGGGCCAGGCGAAGCTGCTGATAAACTTGATCCGTCACCCTCACGAGCGCCTCGTTTCGGGTCGATTCCACGATGACGCGATGGATGTATAGTCCAAGATCCAGGTTGCGGGCCGCGTCAGACGGCGTCTTATTCGTCGTATCCTTCAGTTCAACCATCTGGGCAATGACGTCCCGGAGCCGGTCTAGGTCTTCCTCGCTCGCCACCTCGCAGGCGAGTTGCGCCGCGCAAACGTCGAGTGCTTCGCGAACAACCAGCAGATTGCAGAATTTGGTGACGTCGAGATCGGTCACCGTGTAGCCGAAATTCCGCTGACCGACGATAAGCCCTTCTTCTTCCAGCTTCATCAGCGCTTCACGCAGCGGTGTTCGGCTGACGCCGAAACGCTTGGCGAGCGTCACTTCCGAAAGGCGCTCGGAGGGGCGAAGTTGGCCGGTGAGGATCAGGTCCTTCAATTGCGAATAGGTGCTCTCACGCAATGATCCGCGCTGTTCCGTTTTGGTGGATGCCAATCGATTCCCCCTCTGCCTCTGGTCTATTCACCGCTCGGTGAGCGACACCATAACTTTTTCCCTCTTGCTCGATCAAGCGGAATACGATTATGTATACAATGTTGGCTACAACAAGCAATCATCTTTTTCGCCGGGTTTCGAAAGTCGCCGGCGATTCGGTCGCAACACCTGGAGGTCCAATGCCGGAGATTCTCAGTCTGGACGAACTGCGGAAGCGCTTTTCGAACGCTTCAGGCGGTGAGATGTTCGATCCGGAGTTTCGGAAGGTGGCCGACCTGGTCTTCGGCGACGGCGATCGTCGCCAGGCGCCTTACTGCGGCGTCCCGACATTGCTGAAGGCCCCGTATCGTCCAGACGCCGCACCCAGTTTTACCGATATAGATATTGCGCTTTTCGGCATTCCGATGGATCTCGGGGTGACAAACCGATCGGGTGCGCGGTTCGGGCCAAGAGCTGTCCGCAACGTCGACCGGGTTGGCCCTTACGATCATGTCTTGCGGACCGTCCCGACTGCCCATGCACGTGTTGCCGATGTCGGCGATGTCCCGTTCAAAAGCCGCTTCGATCTTGCGGCATCTCATGACGATATCGAGCAATTTGTCGGCGGTTTGATAGAGGCGGGGGTCGTGCCCCTGGCCGTCGGCGGCGACCACTCGGTCGGCCTTCCGATCCTGAGGGCTGTTGGCAGGGATCGTCCTGTGGGGATGATTCACATCGATGCGCATTGCGACACGGGCGGTTCGTTCGAAGGATGTAAATTCCACCATGGCGGACCCTTTCGCCAGGCGGTTCTCGATGGTGTGCTTGATCCCAGACGGACGATCCAGATCGGAATTCGTGGCAATTCCGAATATCTATGGGAATTCTCGTATGCATCCGGCATGACCGTCATTCATGCGGAGGAGGTCGGTGATCTCGGCATCAGCGCCGTCATCGCCAAGGCGAGAGACATCGTCGGGGCGGGGCCGACCTATGTCAGCTTCGACGTCGATTCTCTCGATCCCGCATTCGCGCCAGGCACGGGAACCCCCGAAGTCGGCGGCCTGACCTCGGCGCAGGCGCTTGGCATTCTGCGCGGTCTCATCGGCTTGAACATTGTCGGCGGCGACGTTGTCGAGATCGCTCCGCAATACGACCCGACGTCGAATACGGCGCAAATTGCCGCTCAGGTTTTGTTCGAACTCCTCTGCCTTGCGGCCGAGGCAATCAAGGTTCGCGCGTCCTAGCAAATGGACATCGCGGAGTCTGCAACAGCCTTGCTTGGGAAAAGGGCAGGGCGCACCAAAAAGGGGAATAAAAACATGCAAGTATCAAAGCTTTTGCTGACGTCCGCTTTGCTCGGCGTCATCTCGGCCGGCGCTGCCGCCGCGCAGACGAAACCAACCGAAATCACCATTGCGACCGAGGGCGCATACGAGCCCTGGAATTTTACCGGTCCTGACGGCAAGCTGGCCGGGTTCGAGATCGATCTCGCCAATGACCTTTGCGCCCGCATGAAGGTGAAATGCACCATCGTCGCCCAGGACTGGGACGGGCTCATTCCGTCGCTCAATGCCAAGAAGTTCGATGCCATCATGGCCTCGATGATCGTGACCGAAAAGCGCCTTGCCGTCATCTCGTTCAGCAAGCCCTATGCCCCGACCGCGGCCGCCTTCATGGTCGAGAAAACCGGTCCTCTCGCCGATCTGCCGGGGACGGGGACGACGGTCGACCTTGCCGCTGATAAGGCGAAGGTCGAGCAGGAGTTGCAGCCCCTTCGGGACGCCCTCAAAGGCAAAGCCGTGGGCGCCCAGGTGTCGACGGCGAACGCAGTCTTTCTCGATACCTATTTCAAGGGCGTTGTCGATCCAAGAGAATACAAGACCGTCGAGCAGCATGATCTGGACCTTCAGGCCGGTCGCATCGACGCCGTCGTTGCCCAGAAAACCTCGTTGACTGCAACGCTCGGCAAGGACGACTTCAAGGACTACAAGATCGCCGGCCCGACCTTCAAAGGCGGGGTCTTTGGACAGGGGATCGCGGCAGGTCTTCGCAAGGACGATACGGTGTTGAAGTCGATGTTCGACGCCGCGATCGAAGCGGCCGAAGCCGACGGCACGATCAACAAGTTGGCGCAGAAGTGGATCAAGACATCCCTTGATTGATTGAGCGGCAAAGCTCCCTCGGCAGCAATGGGCAGCCGGTGCACCGAGTAGGTCGCGCCGGCTGACCGGCGCAGCTTTGCCAGGAGCCGCCATTGAAATAGACCCCCACTTGGAGAACCTCTGTGACCATCCTTCTCAACTCCGTCGAATCTCGGGACGCTGCGTTTGTTCTTCATCCCTATACCAACGCTTCGCAGCATCTGAAGGATGGCCCGCTGGTGATCACCAGGGGCGAGGGGATCCACATCGTCGACAGCGAAGGCAACAAATACATCGAAGGTCTTGGCGGCCTGTTCTGCGCGTCGCTGGGCTTCAGCGAACAACGTCTGGTAGACGCGGCGACCCGCCAGATGAAGGAATTGCCCTTCTATCACAGCTTCGGCGGCAAAACGCATGAGACGGCGGTCGAACTTGCCGAACGGCTCATTCAGCTTTCACCGGTTCCGATGTCGAAAGTGTTCTTCGCCAATTCCGGTTCCGAGGCCAACGACACGGCCATGAAGCTTGTCTGGTACTATCACAATGCCATCGGCATGCCGGAAAAGAAGAAGATCATCTCGCGCATGCGGGCTTACCACGGCGTGACCATTGCTTCGGCAAGCCTGACCGGACTGCCGAACAATCACCGTGATTTCGATCTGCCGATTGATCGGGTGCTGCATACGGACTGCCCGGAGTTTTATCGTTACGGCCGCCCGGGCGAAACGGAGGAAGAATTCGCGACGCGCTGTGCCAATTCGCTTGAACAGATGATCCTTGCCGAGGGACCGGAAACCATCGGCGCATTCTTCGCCGAGCCCTTGATGGCATCCGGCGGCTGCATCGTTCCGCCGCCGACCTACTACGAGAAGATCCAGGCAATCCTCAAGAAATACGACGTGCTGCTGATCGCCGACGAAGTCATCTGCGGCTTTGGCAGGCTCGGCACGATGTTCGGTTCGGAAAGCTTCGGGCTTCAGCCGGATATGATCGTCATGGCAAAGCAGCTTTCGGCCGCCTACCAGCCGATCTCCGCCCTGATGATCAATGAAAAGATCCATTCCGCGGTCGTTGCCGAGAGCGAGAAAATCGGAACATTCGGACATGGTTTCACCTATAGCGGCCATCCGGTCGCGACGGCCGTCGCCCTGGAAACCCTGAAAATCTACGAGGAACGTGACATCGTTGGCCACGTCCGCACCATCGCCCCGGTGTTCCAGCGGCGGTTGAACGAACTTGGCGACCATCCGCTCGTCGGCAACGCCCGCGGTCGTGGGCTCATCGGAACCCTTGAACTGGTTCGCAACAAGGAAACGAAGGAGCCGTTCAAGCCGACGGACGGCATTGCCATTCACGCAGGCAGGCGAGCCCAGGTCCATGGCGTCATCACACGCGCCCTTGGCGACAACTACTCGCTTTGCCCGCCGCTTATCATCACCGAGGCAGAGATCCACGAATTGTTCGATCGCTCCACGCGCGCATTGGATGATACCTATACATGGGCGAGGGCAACCGGCCTCTATTGAGCGAAGGAAGCGACGATATGCGAAATTTCGAATTGCCGGGAAGATCGATGGCCGTCGGCCGCAATGGCATGGCGGCGACATCACACCCGATGGCGACTTTGACAGCGATCGAGATCCTGAAAGCCGGCGGCAAGGCCATCGACGCCGCCGTCGGCGCCTGTGCCGTCCAATGTGTCGTCGAGGCCGGATCCACCGGCATAGGCGGCGATTGCTTTGCGCTGCTGGCGTCGAATGGAAATGACGATGTCATTGCGTATAACGGCTCGGGGCGCACGCCGGCGGCGGCGCATTTTGACTGGTTTCAGGAAATCGGCATCAGTTCGATTGAGCGGTCATCGCCGCATGCGGTGACCGTTCCTGGGGCGGTGGACGCCTGGTCCCGCCTCGTTGCCGATCACGGCAGGATGCCGCTGTCGGAAATCCTTGCGCCGGCTATTGCATTGGCTCGCGACGGTTATGCAATCACGCCACGGGTTGCCGCCGATATTTCGAACCAACGCGACTTGCTGCTGCGCGATCCATCGGCACGTCGCCTTTTTCTGATCGACGATCAGGCTCCGCCGGTGGGATCGGTTCAATATCAGCCTCAACTGGCGCAAACGCTGGAAACGATCGCAACGTCAGGCCGTGACGGCTTCTATCGCGGCCCGGTGGCAGCCGACATGGTGGCCCGGCTGAATTCCCTTGGCGGCCTCCATACAGTTGAGGATTTCGCGTCAGCTGCCGGCGAATATGTGAAGCCGGTCAGCGCGACATATCGCGGATGGACCGTGCATGAATGCCCGCCGAACGGGCAGGGTATCGTCGCATTGATGATCCTGAAGATCTTGGAGCGTTTTGAACGCAAAGGCGACCCGCTTGATGTAGACAATCTGCACATCGAAGTCGAGGCCACGCGGCTGGCTTATGCCGCCCGCGATCGATGGGTCGCCGACGCGGCCGTCTCTACCATGCCGGTCGACTTCCTGTTGTCCGACGAACTCGCCGACAGCCTTGCCGCCAGGATCGATCTGAATACGATCGCCGATGCCGAGAGCGTCATCGACGGCGTCGAGCATGCGGACACGGTCTACATTTCGGTTGTCGACAAGGACCGAAATGTCGCCAGCTTCATCAATTCGATCTTCCATTCTTACGGAAGCGGATTGATGGCGCCGAATTCCGGTGTCTTGTTCCACAATCGCGGACAAAGCTTCAGTATGAAGCAGGGGCATCCGAACGTGATGGGGCCGCGCAAGCGACCCATGCACACGATCATCCCAGGTCTGGTCACCCGCAATGGCAGAAGCGTCTTGTCGTTCGGTGTGATGGGTGGGCACTATCAGGCGATGGGCCATGCCCACTTCCTCTCCAAGCTGTTCGATTTCAATCTGGACATACAAAGTGCGATTGATCTGCCTCGGCTCTTTCCGCTTCCCGGCACGACATCAATCGAAACCGAAGCGCTTCTGCGAACCTCGATCGGGCGTGATCTCGAAGCTCGCGGCTTCAAGGTCGTCGCACCGAATTGGGCGATCGGCGGCGCCCAGGCGATCTGGATAGACGATCAACACAAGACGATGCTGGGCGCTTCCGATCATCGAAAAGATGGTTGCGCGCTCGGCTATTAGAGGCGGTGGAGAGCTGAATGTCGGGATACCCGAATACCCAACTTTACATCAATGGCGCCTGGAGGCAGGGTTCAAACGACGATCTGTCCGTCGTCAATCCGGCCTCGGGCGACGTCATCGGCAGTGTCTCCAATGCCGGTCCTCATGATCTCGACCAAGCGCTTTCGGCCGCCGCCGCCGGCTTTGAGCAATGGCGGCGCATAAATGCGTTCGAGCGGGCAAAGCTGATGCATGCGGCGGCCGAGATCCTGCGGCAGCGCTCTGCGGCGATCTCGCGAATAATGACATTGGAACAAGGAAAACCGCTCGCTGAGTCCAAGGCGGAGGCAGTCGCGGCTGCCGACATCATCGACTGGTTTGCCGAGGAATCCCGCCGCGCCTACGGCCGGCTGATCCCACCGCGAGCGAGCAATGTCAGGCAGATGGTGGTCAAGGAACCTGTCGGCCCGGTAGCGGCCTTCAGTCCCTGGAACTTTCCGCTGAACCAGGCTGTGCGCAAGGTCGCGGCCGCCCTTGCAGCCGGCTGCTCGATCATATTGAAGGGGCCGGAGGAGACGCCGGCAAGCTGCGCCGAACTTGTTCGCGCCTTTGCCGATGCGGGTCTGCCGGCGGGCGTCCTTAATCTCGTTTTCGGAATTCCGGCCGATATTTCAAATCACTTGATCCCGCACCCCGTTATCCGGAAAATTTCCTTCACCGGATCGACCGTCGTTGGAAAGCAGTTGGCCTCGCTGGCCGGCGCCCACATGAAGCGGGTGACTATGGAACTCGGAGGCCATGCGCCTGCGCTCGTGTTCGATGATGCCGATATCGATCTCGCAGTCAGGCTATTGGCCGCTGCGAAATTTCGAAATGCCGGGCAAGTCTGCGTCGCGCCGACCCGGTTTCTCATTCAGCAACGCGTCTTCGATAAATTCCTCGATGGCCTGGTAAAGGCGGCCGAGGCGATCACCGTCGGCGATGGATTGAGCGACGGCGTGACCATGGGACCGCTTGCCAACGCGAGGCGGGTAGGGGCCATGGAGGCGCTGACGGCCGACGCGGTGATGCATGGTGCGAAGATTGCGACCGGCGGCAAAAGGATCGGTAATCTCGGCAACTTCTTCCAGCCGACGGTTCTTACCGACGTTCCACAGAATGCCCGCGTGCTCAGCGAAGAACCATTCGGCCCCTTGGCGATCGTGAGTGCATTTTCGGACTACAATTCTGCCATTGCGGAGGCCAACCGCCTGCCATACGGCCTGGCGGCCTTTGCCTACACAACTTCGGCAAAGACCAGCGCAGGCCTTGCTCGCGATATCGAAAGTGGCATGCTGTCGATCAACCATCATGGGCTGGCGCTGCCGGAACTGCACTTCGGAGGCATAAAGGATTCCGGCTACGGTTCGGAAGGCGGCTCTGAAGCCATGGAGAGTTACCTCAATACGAAACTCGTCACCGAGGCTGCTTGAGGACGCTATCGGCCCGCCTTTGCCGCTTCTCTATCCTTCATACGGCAAAATTCGATCAACTGCTCCGAGGTCATGGGTCGGGCCAGAGCGTAACCTTGCAGCAAATGGCAGCCGAGATCTTTCAGGATCTTGGCATGCTCCATTGTCTCCACGCCTTCGGCAACGATGTCGATGTTCTGCGACCGGCCGATTTCGATAATCGAGGAGACCAGACGGCGTTGAGATGCAGACGCGATGATCGGTTTGATGATCTCTCGATCGATCTTAAGCCTTCGTGGCTCAAATCGAAGCAAGCTGACGATACTGGCATGTTCCGTGCCGAAATCGTCGATCTCGATTTCAATGCCGAGCGCTTTGATTGCCGGAATGACCTCATTGAGGGCAAGCTGAAGCTCATCGAAGGAGATCGTTTCGAGCAGCTCGAAACAGAGCCGACCCTTTGCTGCGGGAAGCTCGGACAGCTCGCCGAGCAGATTGGCCTGCGCCAGCCGGCGCGCTGAAATATTGACTGAAACCCGCGGGATTTGCATTCCCAAGCCGTCCCATCGTATCAGCTCGAACAGCGCCTTTTGCAGGATCAGCCTGTCCATGTCGCCACTGCGCCCCAGCCTTTCCGCAGCATCCAGAAACGCGTTCGGGCCGAGCAGACCTTTTCGCGGATGATCCCAGCGGGCAAGCGCTTCGACGCCTGCGATATCGAGCGTGCTTGCATTGAACTGTGGCTGGAAGAACGCAACGAGTTCATCGCGGTCGAGCGCCTGATTGAATTCATCCGCCAGTTCTTTTGAATGGATCGCGGCTCTGCGAAGCTCTTCGGTGAAAACGGCGGCGCGGCCGCGGCCGGCTTTCTTCGCCTCGTACAAAGCCAAGTCGGCATTCAGAAGCAGCTGACCGAGATCGCGGTCGCGAGCGCGTTCAGTCTCCC
The DNA here is from genome assembly GCF_002531805.1 of Rhizobium sp. M1. Classification (NCBI taxonomy): domain Bacteria; kingdom Pseudomonadati; phylum Pseudomonadota; class Alphaproteobacteria; order Hyphomicrobiales; family Rhizobiaceae; genus Rhizobium; species Rhizobium sp. M1. The sequence goes on from NZ_NWSW01000029.1 coordinate 73,624, forward strand.
AGGCGACACCGACGCTTGCGCCGACCACATAACCGGCTCCATCGATAAAGATGGTCTGCTGCAGCGTGTCGACGATCTGCCTGGCCAATTCGGTTGCTTTAGGCTCGGGATTGCTGCTCCAACTGGCGAAGACGAACTCGTCTCCGCCGATGCGCGCCGCGACGTCGTTTGGGCCGGTCAAATCGGCAAGCCGCGAAGCCGTTGTTTGCAGGACCATGTCGCCGCCGGCGTGCCCCTTCGTGTCGTTGATCTCTTTAAACCGGTCAAGGTCGATATGGATAAGGATCAGGCGGTCTTGCGGATCGGGCCTTGGCGGCTGCGAGATCATCTGGTCGACAAACCGCCGATTGGGTAGCCCGGTGAGGGCGTCATGCAGTGACAGGTGCTCCAGCCTCTGTCGTGCTCGTACGAGCTTGCTCTTGTGAAGGCGAAGTTTTTCGATGGTCTTCTGGCGCGATTTGGTCAGAAAGCCGACCCAGACGATCGGCGCGACGACACACAAGGCCAACAGGCTGGCATAAACCTCAAAAGTGCCGATGCCGTTATTCTGGCCCCATCCATGCCTCGGAAGTGCGGCGAGGGACCACCGGCCGTACGTCATATCGACGGAGGCGACGACCGGTTTCTTCCCAAAAGTTTCCAGGCTGCCAAGAAACACCTGTTTGGCCGAGTTCGGCTCCGGCGTCGTGCTGATGGCGATCTCCAGGTCGGTCGAACTAAGACCACTATCCCGGTATAGCCTCGGAATATCGATGACTCCCGAAAGCAGCCCCCAAAAGATCTGGCTGTTTCCGTCGTCGATATAAACCGGGCACCTGACAATGAAAGCCGTTCCGCCTTGGACAAGTTCCACCGGGCCTGTCAGGACGATATTGTGGGTGTTGCGCGCCAGCATCGCGGCGGCCCGTTGCTTCTCATTTTTTCGGTAGTCGAGTCCGATGGCCTTTTCATTTCCTTTTTCCGGATAAACCCACTGGACCACCATGTCGGGCGCTGCAGCGAAGCTTCGCAATTGTGACTCAGGCTGCAGAATCTGCGCGGCAAGTTTGGAAAATCTGTTCTGGCCCATCGCCGGATCGACCGCGATACCCGCCGCCAAACCTTGCAACAGCTTCACATTGCTATTGAGGTTCGTCTGCAATCGAGATGACATCGTCGCAAGCTCGCCGGCAACAACCGAGCGTTCGTCGGCCAACGACCGCTCAAGCCGCCAGTCCGTTGCCACCCAGACGACGATGGCTGCGATAATGGCCGCAAATAGTGCCGGAGCGAATGCGCTCGCATGGCTCATCAGGGAGCCCGCGAGGCTGCGAATTATCTTTGTATTGCTTCGAAACGTCATCAGGTCGCCAGTGTGAATGACAGGCTTGCATCCTTGCACGGTTTCTTTAAGGCAACGCTAAACCGCCGATCCGGTTGCAGGAAAGACAATCCAGTGGGGAATATGGTGAGCTCGACGCGCACGGCTGCGTCCACCTTTGCGGAGCCGGGAGGGCGAGCGAGGAGGCGGGCATGTCGCGCTTGGAAATAGAATGTACCCCGCTACATACAATGTGGCGGTGAAGTTGGAATGTCCGGATCTCTGCAA
>NZ_NWSW01000030.1:0-675 GCF_002531805.1 Rhizobium sp. M1
TGTTGAAGGTCTCGTTGGCGGCAAGGCCGCCAAGATCGGTTGCCGTTACCCTGACGCCGTAAGTGCCGCCTGCCGTCGGCGTACCGGAGAAGGTCCGCGTCGAAGCGTTGAAGCTCAGCCAGGAGGGCAGCGCCGTGCCGTCGGCGGCCGTTGCCGAATAGGCCAGCGTCTCGCCGCTGTCGACATCGCTGAAGGTCGTCGTCGGCAGGGTAAAGGAGAAGGCGGAGCCGACGGTGGCGTTCTGGGCCGCCGTCTGCACCGCCAGCACCGGCGCATCGTTGGCGCCATGGATGGTGACGGTCAGGTTTGCCGTCGCCGTGGCGCCGGCACTGTCGCGCATCGTGTAGCTGAAGACATCGCTCAGCGTGTTGGTCGATTGCCGCAGCGCCTGGACGGCGGCATTGCTCTCGTTGATCGCATAGCTGTAGGCGCCCGATGCATTGAGCACGAGACTGCCATAGGTGCCGTTCAGCGCCGAACCGAGCGTGCCCGACGTTGCACCGAAGACCACGGCCGTAACGGTCTTGGTATCACCGGAATCCGGATCGGTGTCGTTGGTCAGCACGTTGCCGCTCGCAACCACACCACCCGAACCATTGGCCACCCCACCCTTCTCCGTCGCGTTACCCGCATCGGCAACCGCCGTCGGCGTCGTATTGCCGGGCACCGACACGG
>NZ_NWSW01000031.1:0-73948 GCF_002531805.1 Rhizobium sp. M1
GCCGAGCGTGCCCGACGTCGCACCGAAGACCACCGCCGTGACCGTCTTGGTATCACCGGAATCCGGATCGGTGTCATTGGTCAGCACGTTGCCGCTCGCAACCACACCGCCCGAACCATTGGCCACCCCGCCCTTCTCCGTCGCGTTCCCCGCATCGGCAACCGCCGTCGGCGCCCTGTTCGAGCTCGGCGTCGTGAACATCACATCGACCCAATAGTTTGTCGACTGGAAGGTGCTCGAGGGGAACAGGCTGTTGTTGCCATAGCGGTAGACGCCGTTGCCGCTGGCCGGCGCCGTCAACGGACCGCTGGTCACATTTGAGGTGAAGTAGTTGGTGGTCGTCGAATAGTGACCGGTATTCGTGTGGTAAGATGCAGTGTAGGTTTGTCCGGCCGTCAGTGACACCGGACTGGTGAAATAGGCAGTCTGCCAGCCGCTGGTGGTCTCGTTCGTGAAGGTGAGGGTCGCAAGCCGCGTGCCGGTGCTCGACCATAATGAACCGGTATGCGTGCCGGTATCCTGGTCGCCCTTGTAGAAGCGAATGCCGGTAACGGTGCCTGCCACGGAGGTCTGGAATTTGACGCCGAGTTCGACGGCTGAGCTATCGTTGGTGTTGACGACCGCCGGCGTCGCCGAACCGAAGAGCGACGTGTAATTCGGCCCGCTGACGGTGACCGTGCGTCCCGCCGAAGGCGTTTCGAGATTGATGCTGTCGTCGACGGCCCGCGAGCGGATCGTATAGCTGCCTGCCACTTGTGGCGACCAACTATAAGTCCAGTTCTCATCGCCTGTCGCCGGATGCCAGCTCGCCCCGTTGTCGGTCGAAACCTCGACACCGGCGATGACACCGCCGCCCGTGTCAGCCGCGGTACCCGAAATCGTGACGGTGGTTCCAACAGCCGCCGTGGCGGGCACCGTAATGACGGAGGTCGGCGCAACATTATCCGTGGAACCGGTTGAGGCGACGAGCCCGGATTGCAGTGTTCCCGGCTGAATGCCCATATCGGCAAGCAGATTGACCATTGCCTGCTGTACGCGCGGGTCCGTCGGCGTCGCCTGGAGGTCGTGATTGTCGCTCAGGCCCCAGGCCCAGTAGACGGTGCCGGCGCCGAACACCAGCGCGCCGCTCGGAGCGCGATAGAGTGTCAGATTATGGGTCGAGACGCCATTGCCGGTCGTGTTTCCGTAATCGAGCAAATAGGTGCTGACCGGAACCGTCGTCGATGACAGCTTTACGAGGCCGGCTGGATCGAAGCCGTTATCGACCGCTTCGTCCCACTCGTAACCAAGATAGTTCTTGGTGAGCGTCGCCGTCTGGCCGGGCTGAAGGTTGGCGACGCTCGTATTGCGCCAGAAACGCAGATTGGCGTCGTCATAGGGAATAGTAATCGCCTGAAGATTGTTGCCGACATCGTCGACCTTGAACAACTGCCCGGTCAGTGAGTTTTCCGGGTTTCCGCCGCCGATCGCAGGTGGGCTAAGACGCGGATCGCGGAAGGTGCCTGTCCATTCGTTGGAAGGGTCGATGCTGGCGCTGGGCGACCATGTCTCCTTGTAGGAGATCAGCGTGCGATAGGGCGTGGCGTCGGCGCTATAGGCATTGCCCCAGCGGGTGCGCCAATAGACCTCGTTGCCACTCCAGAACTGCAGGTTGACGCCCGCGTCGCGTGCGGCCTCGACATTGGCGCGTTGCTGGCCGGACCAATATTCGTCGTGCCCGGCATCGATATAGGTCTTGTGATTGAGCAACAGGCTGCCATAACGGTCGGCGTCGACACCGGACATGTACGAAACATCGTAGCCGTTCTGCTCCAGCCAGTAGATGCCCGCATATTCGGCGCCGAACAGATAGTCCTGCGGACCGGCAAAAGTGCCGACCCCGCCGCGGGTGGCAATCGGTCTGTTGTAGCTGACCGCATAAGCGCGACCAGCACCCTGCCCCGTCGCCGGCCCGTTGCCGCCATAGAAGTTTGCGCCGCCCCAACCGTTGTAGGCCTGCCAGGTTTGGTCGGCGGTCTGGAAGACGATGTCGCTTTGGCTGCTGTCGTCACGCACGATGAACGGGATATGATTTGAGCCGGAGGTGCCATCCTGACGCACGAGCTTGGCGATATAGACGCCCGAGACGGCATCCTCAGGTACGGTCCACGACGCCGAAACAGCCCAGTTCCCCGCGTCCACCGTGCCCGTGGTGGCATTGCGCAACGGATTAGGCTGGGTCTGCAAACCGGTGTGCTGCATGGTCGCGACCTTGCGGGCCCCCATGCCGCCATAATAGCCGAGCCGGTAGATATCGATCCGGTAGTTGGTGGAATTCGTGTTGATCTTGAAGCTGATCGTCTTGCCGTTGTCGACGCTGATATCGGTCGCAAACCCTTCGATGTTGGAGCTACCGGCACCGACGATGCCCCACTCGCTTTCCGGATTACCCTGCTTCTGATTTTCCAGGACGATCGCGTTGCTGGCCGCAGCTGCCGCGGCTGCCTGATTTTGTGTCGTCAGCGACCGCTGCGTCGTCGGTGACGTCGTCACCGAGCCGGAAAGGATGCCGACACCCTTCGTGGTGGTGCCCTTTCCGGTCTCACCGCCGCCCGGCAAGGATCCGTTCAAGGCCGTTGTTTCCGTCCAACTTGCCGTTCCGCGCCAGCCCGAGAGGGGCGACAGGTTTCGATCGAGAAGCGGGTCGCTGATCGAGGCGGCAATGGCCCGCTTGGCCGTCGACACAAAGTCCGGCCCTACGGTCAGCTTGGTTCCCGGCAATTGCCCGTCCTGTTGGAGCATGGCGCCGCCATGCGCCCAATCGAGAATTCGCGTGGGGGACGTAAAGTAGCCGCACCCGCACACGCCAAAGGGCATGCCGAACGCCAGTGAATTTGCTCCAGCATGCTGGGCGCTCGCCTGCGCTGACGGGCTCGATTCGAGAATGACGACGTTGCCCGACTGCGCACGCTCGCCCGCCACCGAAGCAGACTCGTGCCCCGAGCCTGTCGGTGCGGGGTTTTGCGGCAGATACGGAGCCAGAGGATCATCGCCGATGAGGTTCATTCCAGCGTAGGCGTGATAAGGCGGCGATTGATATCCGAATGCAACCCCGTTCGCCTTCACGTTGAAGCCTGCAAAACCCGGCGCATGGGCGAACAACCGCGACGCAACCGTGTCGCCTTCCCGGTCCCCCGTCTCGCCATTTGCTGCGAAAGCGTTGAACAAGGCCGGCAGTGGGTGAGCGATACTCTCCTGACCGTCCGGATCGGCGATCACGCCCGTCCGATGTTCAGCGTCGTGCTCGTTGAGCGCCGGCTTATCGTTGGGATCGTCGACGAGCGTGCCATCATACTTGTTTCCATCCGCTGTTTGCGAGGATGCCGCAAGTTGCGCGCTATCCGCGCGCCTGTCGGCAGGCTTGCGCGGCTTTCCCTTTTCGCCGGCTGCCAACCACCGAGGAATCAACGAATCCACCAGAAGTGAGCGCGACGTCCACCGACGAGCGTTGCGATACATGGCCGGCACCTCTCGCGTGATTAACGGGACCGAATCTATAAGAATCGTTCGGCATGCGGCCCTGAATTGTAGTCGAAAAACACCCGGGTATGTCCTACGCCTTTCGCTCTACTGGCGGCATCCTTTGGGCAAACGGCCTCGCTTCCCGCTGAGGCGCTGGATCAGAGGCACCAGGGCGAAGTTCAGCGCGCCCTGTGCAGGCTCGAAGCCGCGGCAGTGGCGACGCCGCCGGTCATCATCCGGCAAAAACGACGATCCGAGCAGAAAGGCGCTGCCGGCAAGGTTGCGGCTCCTCAAAGCGAGCCCGCCTATTCCTGCGTGCAGAACCTGTTGATTTTCCCCGGTCTATAGCTTCGCGTCGCGCCGAGGATATATGTTTCTACCCAATTTAGCCTGAAGCACCTCCCCACCTCATCAATATTGATGTGGCAAAGCAAACGACCTCCACCTTCCTCAAGGCTTCGCCAGACTGCACACTGGCGATGCAGCGTCGGACTTCGCGTCCGGCGCTCGAACAGCGTTCAGGCATCGTATCAGCGTCCGTGTAAGAATGTTTTGCAGGCGAGCCATGTATATCAATCTTTCGCACCGCACCCCGCGCGCGTTCTTTCGCGCGACGTTCGTCATCAGTGCACTCGTCTTTCTTGCCGGAGCTGTACCGCCAGCTCTCGCCGACAGCTCCCCCTTGACTCCACAAACGAAGATCCGCCTGACGGTCGTGCAATGGATACCGTCCAAGGGCCAGTTTGAACGATGGGATGGGATTGGCGGCGAATATACGGTTTCGGATGCAGGCATAGTCTCCCTGCCCTTTCTAGGGTCGCTGGCGGTTGGAAATCTGGACAATGAGGGCCTCACCAACGAGATCGGCAAGCGCCTTCAGGCGAAGATGGGTCTGGCCCAGGCACCTGCCGTGACTATCGATATCCTCAACTATCCCTCCATTTACGTCGTCGGAGACGTGATGGCGCCGGGAGAATACAAGTTTCACTCCGGCTTGAGCGTCCTGCAATCGCTCGCCATGAGCGGCGGCCCGTTGCGGGCTGCGGCGCAGCAGCAATCGGAGACGATCAAGCTTGCCGGCGATCTGCGCGAAATCGACCACGCGCTGCTGCGCAGTGCGGCAAAGCTCGCGCGGCTGCAAGCGGAGATGACCGGCGCCAAGGAGATCGTCTTCGATCAACCGCCCGCTGCCGACCGGCAATATGCCGAGAGTATCTACCAGGAGGAGCGGGTCATTTTTCAGGCCCGTGCAAGCGCGCTGGACAAACAGTCGGTGGCCCTCGTCGAATTGCGCAATCTCTTGAACGCGGAAATCGAGACGCTGGAAGAAAAGCTGAAAGGCTCGGACGACAACATCCAGTCGGTCGAGGACCAGCTGACGAGCGTGAGGACGCTGGTCCAGAAGGGCCTGACGATCACCTCACGCCAGATGGATCTGGAACGATTGCTGACCACCTATCGCTCCGACCGGCTCGACCTCGTCACCGCCATCATGCGGGGTCGCCAGGCGATCAATGAGACGACGCGCAATCTCGAGGGACTTTCCGACAATCGCCGCAGCGACAACGCTTCCGAGGTGCAGGCGGAGAAGGCCAATCTCGATCAGCTCAAACTGAAGCGCGACACCACGCAACAACTGCTTCTCGAAGAAGTGTCGAACGGCGCGAGCGTAATGAACCGCAGCGACGAACTGCCGTTGACGTTCAGCGTCAGCCGGCGCCACAAGGGTGAGGTCAATCAGTTCCCGGCCTCCGAAACGACGGAACTGGCGCCGGGCGACGTGGTCAGGGTCACCCGGGCCCGCTTCGCCGATGCACCATCCAAAGACGACGCTGCGCTGCCTGTTCAGACAGAGGCGCATGTCAGTCAGGCAAGCCGGTGAACAGCGAAAAGCATGTGCTGCAATCGAGCCCGCGGCGGGCGATTGAACGTCGGCCCGGGGTAAACGGCTGGGGCTTTCGATGACGTTGAGGATGATCCCGCCCAGCAGCCCGACCTACACCCAGATCCTCAAATCGACGATGCTGATGGGTGGCTCTTCCCTCGTCAACGTTGCGCTCGGCATTATCAGAAACAAAGCCATGGCTGTCATGCTTGGGCCGGAAGGCGTGGGACTGATGGGCCTTTACGGGTCGATCCTCGATATCGCCCAGGCGATTGCCGGGCTCGGCGTCGGCAGCAGCGGTGTGCGCCAGATTGCCGAAGCTGCAGGCACCGATGACGCGGAAAGGATCGCACGATCGGCAACAGTGCTGAGACGCATATCGATGGTGCTCGGACTGCTCGGTGCGCTGCTTCTCGCCGCCCTGGCATTTCCCGTCTCGAATTTCACCTTCGGCGACTACCAGCATGCCGGCGGCATTGCACTGCTGTCACTGGCAATCTTCTTTCGGCTGGTCTCTGCAGGGCAGACAGCACTGATCCAGGGCCTGCGGGGCATTGCCGATCTTGCCCGTATCAACGTGCTCGCCGGGCTTCTCGGCACGGCCGTGAGCATCCCGCTGATCTATCTGTTCGGCCTACAGGCGATCGCTCCGTCCCTCGTGGTGATTGCGGCGGCTTCAATCCTTCCGACCTGGTGGTACAGCCGGCGGATCTCACCGCATCCCGCGCCAATGCCCACGCGCCAGTTCGGCCGGGAAGTGTCTGCACTGCTCAGGCTCGGATTCGTCTTCATGGCGAGCGGGCTCCTGACCTTCGGTGCGGCTTATGCCGTCCGCCTCATCGTGCTGAAGGAGGGCGGCGTCATGGCGGCTGGATTGTACCAGGCGGCGTGGGGCCTCGGCGGTCTCTATGCCGGCTTCATCCTGCAGGCGATGGGGACGGATTTTTATCCGCGCCTGACCGCGGCAGCCGACAACAATGCCGAATGCAATCGGCTGGTCAATGAACAGGCGGAAATCAGCATGCTGCTCGCTGGCCCCGGCCTGCTCGGAACGCTGACGCTCGCGCCGCTCATGATGAACCTGTTCTATTCGGCAGATTTTCATGGCGCAGTCGATCTTCTGCGCTGGATCTGCCTTGGCATGATGCTGCGGATTATTTCCTGGCCGATGGGTTTCATCGTCGTTGCCAAGCATACCCAGGCGATTTTCTTCTGGACGGAAGTTGCAGCGGCGGTCGTGCATGTCGGGCTTGCCTGGCTCTTGGTATCGCTGCTCGGCACCCAAGGGGCCGGCATGGCGTTTTTCGGCCTTTATGTCTGGCACAGCATCCTGATCTACGTGATCGTGCGGACACTGACCGGTTTTCGCTGGTCCGCCGCCAATCGCAGACACGCGCTGCTTTTCCTGCCCGCATCGGGACTGGTGTTCCTGATGTTCTCGATCGTGCCGCTCTGGCCGGCGACGATGATCGGCTTCGTCGCCGTCATTATCTGCGGGCTCTATTCGCTGCGTATGCTGATCGACCTGCTCCCGCCGGAGTCCGTGCCGGCAATCATCCGCGCCTGGATCACGAAATCCGCATAACGAGCAATGCGCGCATCCGCAGATACGCGCATTGTTGGTTATGCAGATTTATCGTGTCGGGCAAATGCCGGTTCAGGCGACTGCGACATCCATGGCACGTTGATCGCCGGCGGCTCCGACGGTCGCTTCCGCAAGGGCTGCGCGAAGTGCCTCAACAACCCGGTCCATGTCAGACACCGTCATCTGGGCGTAAAGCGGTAGGATAATCGTTTGCTGCTGCGCAGATGTGCTTCGCGTCAGGCTCGTGGCAGCGCGGTGGGTGCGCTCACCGGAATAGGCTCCCTCCAGGTGAATGTTCATCACACCACGCCGGGTCGAGATGCCCTGGTCGAGCAGGCTCTGCATGACGGCCCGCTGGTCGACCGTGTCGGACAACCTCACGCAGAAGCTCTGCCAGTTGCTTCGAGCCCAGCCCGGCTCGGCCGGCAGTGAAAGCCCTGAAATCGTCGAAAGACGTTCGCAATATTGCTCAGCAAGCAGCCGGCGCTGGGCAACCAACTCCGGCAGCCGCCGCAGCTGCTCGCGTCCGACGGCGGCCTGAAGGTCGGTCATCCGGTAATTGTAGCCCAGCTCGTCATAATCCTCGAAAATCACCTGCTTCGAGCCGTGGCGGACGGCATCGGTGACGCTCATGCCATGCTGGCGCCACAGCCGGAATTTCCGGTCATATTCGGCATTGGCCGTGGTCAACATGCCGCCATCGCCCGTCGTGACGACCTTTCTCGGGTGGAAGGAGAAGCAGGCAATGTCGCCATGCGGCTTGCCGATCTTTTCCCAGCGGCCGTCCCAAAGGATTTCGCTTCCCGTCGCGCAGGCCGCATCTTCGATGACCGGGACCCCGTGGCGCTTGCCGATCTCGACGACAGGCCGCAGATCACAAGGCATCCCAAGCTGATGCACACACAGGATTGCCTTGGTGCGGGGCGTGATGGCCGTTTCGATCAGGCTGGGATCGATGTTGTAGCCATCGGCCTCGATGTCGACAAATACAGGCACCGCATTGCAATATCGAATGGCGTTCGCGGTTGCGATAAACGAATGGCTGACCGTGATGACCTCGTCGCCGGCGCTTACGCCGACCGCCATCAGGGCCAAATGCAGCGCAGTCGTGCAGTTGGATACGGCACAGGCGTGTGCCGCGCCGACAAAGGCTGAGAATTCACGCTCGAAAGCGGCGACTTCCGGCCCCTGGGTCACCCATCCCGATAGAATAACGCGGCGCGCAGCCTCAGCCTCTTCCTCTCCGAGCACGGGTTTGGCGACGGGGATTGTGGATAATGACGGGCTCATGCAGCTTGACCTCCGGCCGCAGCAGTCTTCGACTGCCACCACGCGACAAGGTCACGAAGCCCCTGCTCCATCGAGATTTCCGCCTTGAAGCCCAGAAGCCTTTCGGCCTTGCTGATATCAGCAAGACGACGGGTTACGCCATTGACCGCGCGCGCCTCTTTGTGTTGCGGCTCGAGTGAGGATCCCATGATGTCACTCAACATCTGCGCGAGTTGCAGCAGGCTTATTTCCCGACCGCTCGCGACGTTGAACACCTCGTCGGTAACGTCACTCTTTGCCGCCAGCAGGTTTGCCCGGGCGATGTCGCGTGCATCGACGAAGTCCATCGTTTGGCTGCCGTCGCCATAGACAAGCGGCGGCATTCCGGCTGCTAGGCGTTCCATCCAGCGGATCAGCACTTCGGTGTAGGCGCCGTAAACGTCCATTCGTGGCCCGTAGACGTTGAAATAGCGCAGCGCGACATAGCGTAGGCCATACATGTCCGCGAAGCTGCGCAGCAATCCCTCGTTGAAGGTCTTTGCCGCGCCGTAGATCGTCCGGTTATTGTAGGGATGATGTTCTTCGGTCGTCGGAAAGCTTTCGGCAAGCCCCAGCACGGAGGCGGAAGAGGCCGCGACGACCTTCGAAACACCCGCCTTGACGGCAGCTTCGAGAACATTGAACGTTCCTTCGGCCAGGACTTCGAAAGCCAGTCGTGGCTCTTCGGCGCATTGGGTTATGCGGATGGCCGCCTGATGAAAGACGATATCGACGCCGTCGAAGGCTTTCGCCAGCAGTGCCCTGTCGCGGATATCTCCGTCGATGATGTTAAGGGGCGCGCTGCCTATTGCCGAGCTGAGATTGTCCCGGCGCCCGCGGACGAAATTGTCGAGGATGATGATCTCGCGAGGTTTTTCCAATGCGACAAGATCGGCAATATGCGAACCGATCAGACCGGCACCGCCGGTAATGAGCACCCGTTTATTTCTCATGATCTTTCCTCACGCGACATGTTCGTCATCGGATCATTCTCCGAACGCCAACGAATAAATTTTGCAGGCACTCCCGCGACAACCGAGAAGGGCTCGACGTCCGAGACGACGACTGCTCCCGCTCCAACGATCGCCCCCTTCCCGATCGTCACGCCGGGAAGGATGGTCGCATTCGTTCCGATATCGGCCTCTGCGCCGATGCGGACCGGCCTGATTTCAAGATCCGTGCGAATGATCGGGACATCCACCGGCAGTGCCGTGTGGGTCGATCCCAGCACCTTGGCGCCAGGTCCCCAGCCGACGGAATCCTCGATCACGAGATCGCGGGCGTCGAAATAGGCCATCGGGCCGATCCAGACATTGTTGCCGATCCTGCAGGTTCCGTCGAAGCGTCCCTGGATATAGGCCTGGGCGCCGATGAATACGCCATCACCGATTTCGAATGTTTCCGGATGTTTGAAACCGGCGCCGCCAGCAACCTGCAATCCGGTGCCGCAGCTCCGCGCGATCGCCTGCCAGATTGCCTTTCGCATTAGGGTGTCGACAGGGCCGTCCCCGGTCGCAAAACGACCGTAGAGTTCGATCAGGCCGGCGCGCCCATATGATTGCCTGAGCTCTTCGACAAGCCCCGCTTGATAAGCCGGATCTGCCGGCCGCTCATGGCGACCGTGGACCGCCTGCACGATCCGGGCCCCGCCTGCATGACTAGCTGACATAGGCATACTCCAGGGCGGCCGCGACCTGGTCGATATGCCGCGATGGCATCTCGGGATAGATCGGCAAGGAGAGCACCTCGCGTGCCGCGGCTTCCGAGACGGGGAAATCGCCGGCCCGGTAACCAAGATCGGCATGAGCCTTCTGCAGATGAACGGGAATGGGGTAGTGTAATCCCGAGGGTATGCCCTCGGCGCTGAGCATACGCTGGAGTCCCTCGCGATCGGCGCTCCTGACGGCATAGACGTGGTAGACGTGACGCCGGTCGGCGGTTTCGGCGGGTAGCTTCAAATGCGCCAATCCGGCCAGCAGCGACGAATAACGGCGCGCATGAGCGCGGCGCGCCTCCGTCCAGTCCTCCAGGTGCCGGAGCTTCACGCGCAGGATGGCTCCTTGAATGGCGTCCATGCGATAGTTGAACCCCTTCAGAAGATGGTGATAGCGCTGTTCCTGACCCCAGTCGCGCAGCATACGCATCGTCTTGGCGTGGTCGTCGTTATCGGTGACCACCAGGCCTCCCTCGCCGCAGGCGCCGAGGTTCTTGCCCGGATAGAAGCTGAAACATCCCGATACGCCGATGCTGCCGGCACGCCGGCCCTTATATAGCGCTCCATGGGCCTGGCAGGCGTCTTCGATGACGGGGATGCCGTGGCGATCGGCAATCGCCTTGATCGCGTCCATATCGGCCATCTGACCGTAGAGGTGGACGGGGATGATGGCCTTGGTCCGCGAGGTTATCTTCGCCTCGATCTCAGCCGGATCCATTGTGAGCGTCACGGGCTCGACATCGACGAACACCGGCCGTGCGCCTGCGTAGCAGATTGCCGACACGGTCGCGACGAAGGTGAAGGGCACCGTGATGACTTCGTCGCCGGGGCCGATGCCTGCGGCAAGCAGAGCGAGATGCAGCGCGCTCGTCCCGGTGTTGACGGCTATTGCATGCTTGACGTCGCAATAGTCGGCGAATTCCTGCTCGAAGCGCAGAACCTCTTCGCCCAGCACGTATTGCCCGGAGGCGAGAACGCCAAGCACGGCGGCGTCGATCTCACCCTTGATCGATTGATATTGTGCCTTGATGTCGAGGAACGGGATCATGCAATAAGCCTCGCCTCTTCGAGCTCGATGATGCGACCGCGCTGAGCGAGCGACCGGCTTGCGGCTTCCAGGATGCGGACGACACGCAGGCCTGCCTGGCCATCCGTGATCGGCCGCGAATTCTGCTCGATGCAATCGACGAACTGATCCAGTTCGCGTTTCAACGCCTCTGTCATATCGAGCTTCGGCGCCCACATGTCGCCGCTGCGGTATCCCACCAGCATCTGATGGACCTTCTCGCCATATGCATCAGAGTTGGGGCACATGGTGATGCCCTTGTCGTAGACCTTGATCTTCTCGCTGGGCTCCAGATCGTCATAGACGATCATCTTATTGCTGCCGCCGATCAGCGTGCGGCGCACCTTGACGGGCGCCAGCCAATTGACGTGGATGTGGGCGATGAGCTTGCTTTCGAAGAAGAGCGTCAGATAGGCGATGTTCTCCGGTTCGCCGAGGACATGGCTCATTCCCGTCGCGGAAACCGCGACCGGCCTTTCCTGCAGGACATGGTCCAGGATGGACAGGTCGTGCACGGCGAGATCCCAGATGACGCTCACATCATGCTGGAACAGCCCCAGATTAACGCGAACCGAGTCATAGTAATACATGTCGCCCAAGCCGCTTTCGACCAGTTCGCGCATTTTGCGGACGGCGCCGGTGTGGACGAAGGTATGATCGACGGCGAGCACGAGGCGTCGCCGCGCTGCTTCTTCGACCATTCGCGAGGCTTCCTCCGTCGTCGATGCCATCGGCTTTTCGACGAAGACATGCTTTCCGGCCATCATAGCCTGCATTGCCAGCTTGAAATGGGTGGAGACCGGCGTCGCGATGGCGATCGCATCCACTCTCGGATCGCGCAGGACTTCTTCGAATTTGTCGGTGATCGTCACTGCTGGATAGCGGCTCTTCACCGCCGCCAGCCGTTCGACATTGAGATCGCAGACTGAAATGAGCTGTGCGCCGCCCGCCTCTGAAATATTGCGAACCAGGTTCGGGCCCCAATAGCCATATCCAACAACAGCAATGCCGATCATCGCATTCCTCCAAACGCTTGCATGTTTACTGACCGGTCATGCACGTGACCGGTGATCCTGGCCGGAACGCCGGCAACTATTGCGCCGTCAGGCACGTCCTTCGTCACAACAGCGCCGGCGCCGACTTGGGCGGCCTCTCCGATGGTCACGCCAGGCAGAATGGTGGCGTTGCTGCCGATCGACGCGTGGCGCTTGACCAGCGTGGGAATGACGACCCAGTCGGCTTCGGTCTGCAGGCTGCCGTCCGCATTGACGGCACGCGGGTAAGTGTCATTGGTGAACATCACGCCGTGGCCGATAAAAACGCCGTCCTCCAGCGTCACGCCTTCGCAGAGGAAGGAATGGCTGGAGATTTTGCAGTCTTTTCCGACGGTGACGTTCTTCTGGATTTCAACGAAGGTGCCGATGCGCGTTCCCGCGCCAATCGTGCAGCCGTAGAGATTCACAAGATCTCGATGGTGAATAACGCAGCTGTCATCCAGCTTGACGTTCGATGCAATCATCCCGGCTCGTCCCCTACTCAAACAGGCCCTGATCTGGAAACCGGTCACAATCGTATGAATGCGCAAGATTTCATTTCAACAGAGCAAATATTTCTCTGCCTCCAAAGAGAATTGTTTTCGCCCTCTTAGTAAAGAAACAATACGTCGAAGCTTATTCACCAAAAGGCGTATATGCTTACGAAAATCGGATGACGAGGATCGCGAACGTCTATGGCCATCGCTCGACAGCAGCGGCCGTCCGCCAGTGGCCGATCCTGCCCCTACATCAAACACGGGGCATTGATTGGCTATGTTTGGCGAGCTTCATTGAATATATATAGTAATGTCACAAACCGACATGCAAATTGCTTAGAAATATATTGATAAGTTTCAAAAGTTGATCTATTGATAGCCAATCATGGAACAAAGGTGCAGGCGTAACCACTATTAATTAGTGTGACAACCCCAGAACTGTGGTAATAAATTAGCACTTTTGTTAACCAAACTCTCCTTTCTGCGAGGGGAGTTAAATGTTCGACTTTGTGTACGCGTGGAAAAAGACTAGGAGGATAAGGCGTTGGATTCAATAAACATAAACCATAGGCAGGAAAATATAACACTTCCCCTAGAAATAGAAAACGGTTCGGCGGTGCTTGTCCGACCGGGCAGTCCGAAGCACTCCCTTGTCATTCTCGACAGGAGGGAACTTGATCGGCATTGCCTTGCCCAATGCATGGCCGCCCACACGGAAGACTTCCAGATTCTGGCGTTCGGATCGATTGAGGAGTGGAAGCAGAAGCGCGAAGAATATCCTCCGCTTTCGGCAATCCTCTTGAATGTCGGCGGCAAGATGGTAGACGAGCCTGCCGTTTCGGAGCAGATCAAGAGCCTTTCCTCCGAATTTGTCTCGACGCCGGTCATCATACTGTCTGATAGTGACGATTTCGCCCAGATCGTCAGGGCGATCGACTGCGGAGCCAAAGGCTACATACCGGCCTCCGTCAGCATTAGCGTTTGCATGGAACTGATCGCGCTATCGGTAGCAGGTGGACTTTTTGTGCCCGCAAGCGCGCTGTTCGCCATGCGTCACCTGCTGCAGTCGAGCAGCTCGACAGCCCAGCCGCTGGCTGGGATCTTCACAGATCGTCAGGCCGAAGTCGTCGCAGCCCTGCGGCGCGGCAAGGCGAACAAGATCATTGCCTATGAGCTCAATCTGCGAGAAAGCACCGTCAAGGTGCATGTCCGCAACATCATGAAAAAGGTCAAGGCAACCAACAGGACGGAAGTTGTGTTCAAGCTCAACGACTTGTTCCAGGATGGTATGTCTGGCATGAGCGCAAAGACGTTATGCTGATACCAACAGCAGGGAATATCTTCGTAACTTGCAAGCTGTTACTGCCCAACTCACCCGGTGACGCGCATGCGTCACCGGGTTTTGTGTTTCAGGGACCCGTTGATCTCTGCTCATCCTGTGACTCGTCGCCCGATAGAATTCAAGGCGCACCAATACTTCGGCCCGATGGCCCGCTTGCAGACCAACTTGACCCAGGGCAATGAATTTCTGACTTCGGGGCAAACCTCGAGAGCAAAGCGTTGAATAGCCACGGCTGTGGCGACATCGAAATTGTTGAATGCCAGGCCAGCCTGCCGAAGCGCCTGTTTTCCGAGATCTCTGGCAAGAAAACGTCTTAATTTCTCATCTTGCCTGAGGCTATCGGCGCCTTGGCGAAACAGAATATCAAAAGCCTGTTGTCTTTGCCGGAGATCGGGAAGGATAGTTTGTCCATAGTATTGTAGCGACATGTTTGAAGCATGTCTGCGGTACACTGCTTGATCTTTGTTGATGTAACCCACTCCGGCATGTGATGCGAGCCGCAGCCACATCTCCATGTCACCGGCATGCGGCAGTTCCTTATTATAGCCGCCGACCTGTTTTTGCAGCGTCGTTCTTACGACGGCGGTCGGTGTCGGCACCAGGTTGTTGGCTCCGCTCAACCGCATGAATTGCGGACCGGAAAAGACCTGCGTCGCGGGCACGCCGTGGGAGCCGAGAGGATCGACGCGCTTGGTTATGGCGCCACTCGGCTCGGCAATGAGGGCGTTGCCGAACGTAAACCCGACATCCGGATGATCGCGCATCAGTTCCGAAGCGCGGCCGAGCGCACCGGGCAAGAGATAGTCGTCCGCGGAGAGAAGCAGGAATAAATCGCCGCCTGCCCACTCGATTCCCTCATTGTAGGTGGCGATGTGGCCCTTGTTTGCCGCGTGCCGCCGATAGGTGACCCGGCTGTCCCGGGATGCCAGAGCCATTCCGACTTCCGGCGTATTGTCTGGCGAGCAGTCATCCAGAATAAGTACCCGCACATCGACGCCCGCTTGCGTAAGAACACTTTCAACACATTCCTCTAGGAAATGAGCGTAGTTGTAGCAGGGAATGACGACATCAACGCGTTGCACGCTTGTTCCTCCGCAGCCTGTCTTTCGGCTTCACTTTGCTTTATGCACGGACGTTGAGGCGTGCGCCCGCACAGCCGCTTTCGTGTAGGACCATGCAGCTCTCAACAAGGCAGATCGGGCAAGCAGCCGGGAGCCTGCACGCTTCAAACTGCTCTGAAGGCGCCCCCAACGTGTAAGGGCAAAACGGGTCCGGGACCGAAACGTGTCGTAAAAGGCGACGTTCGGGCTCAAGCTTCCTGTTTTCCAAGGCTTCACATTGGTCACGAAATGAACGATGGCGGGCTTCTGCTCGAGCGCGATGCCGGCGATCGCCCGCATCGGCTCGAATTGAAAATTCCACGCCCGGTCCAAGATCTTCCACTTTCCGTCACAGGCAACGTTGAGAGCGTCCTGGTCGGAATATTCCGTCGTCGGAAAGCGCTCAAGATAATCCAGCGATCGTTCCGATATTCGCTCGTTTCGCCATTTTGCAAGGTCGATAAGGAGAATGCCGGCGTTGAAATACCGTTTGACCCGAGCGCCCCCTGTTGCACCTGGTCCGTTGCGCGCAGCGCTATCCAGCCAGTAATCGGGTACCGCGCCGATCACCGCGTCCCCGAGGTCGGTATTCCATAACTGTTCAAGCGCAGTCAGCACCAGGATGTCGCCATCCAGATACAGAGCCCGGTCGCAGGTCTGCGGAAGGAACTGCGGCAGAAGGATCCTTGCAAAAGTCATCCTGGAAACGCCGGGGCGAGTGGAAAATCCGCTTGCGAAGGACAATGTGGCGATGGGATGCCACTGAATGACGGCAGAACTTGCCGGTAGAGATTCAAAGATCAGTCGCTTTGTTTCTTCGCCTATGCCCTCATGAATGACATGGATGTCCAGGGGCCATGCGCTCTGGTTATTCTCGGCGACCGATCTAAGGGCGGTCGCCAAGGGGACGGCGTAGGCCGCATCGACCGCAAAGACGATGGGGCCTAACCGCTGTTTTGTGCCCGCAGGGGCGACTCCTGTTGGTACGCTACGCACATTCATGTTTCCGGCATATCCCATCGAAAGAGAGCTTCGCCTTGTAATGATCGACGTTGCCGTTCATGGCCGGATTGCTGCGGCTTCCTGAACAGGAAGGCCGACGGCTGGGGTAGTCAGATGGGCGTAACCCGTTCGCTGGGCCCGGGCGCCGGCCATGCTCTTGCCTCCGCCTGAAAGCTTCCACTCGAAATATGCAATCGTTTTCTCAAGACCTTCACGCAGATTCACCGTCGGCTGCCAGCCGAGGTCCTGCGTTGCGCGGGAAATGTCGGGCTTTCGCTGCGTCGGATCGTCGATCGGCAAAGGATTGTAGACGATGCTTGATTTCGATCCCGTCATCTCGATGACCATTTCGGCCAGTTCCCGGACCTGGAATTCTCCCGGGTTACCGAGATTGATCGGACCGGTAACACCGGCGGGCGCACCCATCAGGCGGATGAAGCCCTCGATCAGATCGTCTACATAGCAGAACGAGCGCGTCTGCGTGCCGTTGCCGAAGATGGTGATCGGCTCGTTTTGAAGTGCCTGAACGATGAAATTGGAGACGACGCGGCCGTCATTGGTCTGCATGCGCGGCCCATAGGTATTGAAGATCCGCGCCACCCTGATTTCGACGCCGTATTGACGATGATAGTCGAAGAACAGCGTCTCGGCGCACCGCTTGCCTTCGTCATAACATGCCCGCGGACCGATGGGATTAACGCTGCCTCGATACTCCTCGGGCTGGGGGTGGACGGCCGGATCGCCATAAACTTCGCTCGTCGATGCCTGGAAGATCTTCGCCTTGGTGCGTTTGGCCAGGCCGAGCATATTGATGGCACCGTGCACATTGGTCTTCACCGTCTGCACGGGGTCGTGCTGATAGTGGACCGGAGATGCCGGACAGGCGAGGTTGTAGATCTCGTCGACCTCCACATAAAGCGGGAAGGTGATGTCATGACGGAGCACCTCAAAGCGAGGATCGTCAAGGAGATGCAGCACATTGTCGCGCGAACCGGTGTAGTAGTTGTCCACGCAGAGGACGTCATTGCCCTCTCGCAAAAGCCTTTCGCACAGGAATGATCCCAGAAATCCGGTGCCACCGGTAACCAAAACTCGCTTGTGTCCGTGCATTGATGTGCTCCATTGTTGATGATTGCGCGCAGGACGAGAAACCGGTCAGCAGGCTCCCTTGCCCTTCAAGACCGCAGGAATTGTGCTGAGAAGGATGTGCCAGTCGAACCACAAGGACCGGTTATCGATGTAGAACCCGTCGAGTTGCTGCTGCAGCTCGATGTTCGCATCGCTTCGTTCGGATATCTGCCAGAGGCCTGTCAGGCCCGGTATGACCGAACGGCGCTTGTCACGAAAATCGCTATCCATCGCCGAGAGGTGATACTCCGGAAACGGACGGGGTCCCACGAAGGCCATTTCCCCCGCAATGATATTCACCAGCTGCGGGAGCTCATCGATGCTCGATGCGCGAAGGAGATGTCCGATCACCGGCAAGACGCGCGGATCCTCCCGAAGCTTGAAGTGAGTGGACCATTCGGCTTGTGCGGCTGGATTGTCTCGGAACAACGCTTCGAGGCGTTGTTCCGCATCTCGGTACATCGTCCTGAGCTTCAGGACGTGAACCGGCTTGCCAAACAAACCTTCCCTGGCGTGCCTGAAGAAAACGGGCCCCGGATCGATGGCATAGATCGCCGCAGCAGCAATGAGAATGACGGGCATAAGCACCAGCACCGCGGGGATGGCGATCGCCAGATCGAGGGCGCGACGCACCAGGTTCGAGTTTGCCGCCCCCCCGCTGCTCGCCAAGCGAACACCGATCTCGCCGCCGATCTCCGCCGGTCGCAATCCGGCCACTTTGACGTTTGGCGTGTCGGAGAGGAGGATGACTTCGGCGAACGTCTGACGCAACGTCGCCAACTCGGCGATGTGTGAGCCCGTATCATCGGCGATCAAGGCAATCGATGGGCGGTCATCGGGTGATAGTTCCGAAATGTCGGGGGAGCAGGATTCCGGCCGAATGCCATACTGCCAATGGTCTTTGAAATGCGCGATGAGCGCGGGGATACGGTTGCGGCTCCCGATGATCACCGCCCGCTCTCCCCAGACACCGAGTCTGCGCGACAGACCACGGGCAACCCCATGCATGGCAGGCTGAACAATCAGCCCGAGGCCAAGAAACCCAAAGAGGGGAAGCAACAGTCGCGTCCCTTCCGGTAGAAGGATTGCCCCAAGCGCCGCAATGACAGCCACCTTGACAGACGCCATCGTGCGGCGGCGCAGATGTTCGTGGTCGTGGATCCGATAGCCAGGATAGAGCGCGCTCGACGCATAGAGGATGATCGCTGCCAGTGCTGCGAGTGCGCAAGCACGCTCCAGCAGCATGTTCTCCGAACCGTATGGAAGAAACAGCAATAGAAGAGAGTAGGCGATGAGATAGCTCGCAATGTCGCCGGCAACCAAGATCGACGACGTAGCAAGCCGAGGTGCCCTGCGTCCGAGTGGAGCTGGTATATTCAGCCTTAGCCCCTTGCCGAACGCAGCGCCCGGCGTGGCGTTTGCCATCGGCGGGACAGAATTTGCCGGACCCGTTCGCGTGGCCACATCATTTGGGGTGATTGCCTTCGGCAGGTCGGATAT
Source organism: Rhizobium sp. M1 (assembly GCF_002531805.1). Lineage (NCBI taxonomy): Bacteria > Pseudomonadati > Pseudomonadota > Alphaproteobacteria > Hyphomicrobiales > Rhizobiaceae > Rhizobium > Rhizobium sp. M1. The sequence continues at coordinate 18,663 of NZ_NWSW01000031.1, forward strand.
CGACGCTAGTAGGGACATGATGGCTTTACACCTTTACAGCTACTGCTTTTGGCGCGCTCGATCCAAAAACCTCGTCTTCGATGGGAAATTTCCGAAGTCCCAGTCTCTGGAATGCTGTCAGTGAGATGAAGGTCGGCACGACGAGCGCATAGCGCCGCCACAGCCGTCGCGGCTCGCACAGAAGACGAAACACCCATTCGAAGCCGCTTCTTTGAATGATCCTGGGAGCCTGTCGCTTCAGGCCGGCGTGGAAGTCGAATGCAGCGCCGACACCGATGAGCATCGATGCATCAAGACGATCGCGCATGCGAGCCATCCAGAGCTCCTGCTTGGGGCTGCTCAGACCGACCCAGATAATATCCGCGCCTGACCGATTGATCCGCTCCGCAATATCCGTCTCTTCCTGCAGCGACAATTGATGAAAAGGCGGTGCGTAGCAGCCGACGATCTGCGCTTCCGGGAATCTTGCGAGAAGGCGCGCTTGCAACTGCTCCAGCGTCTCGGTCGTCGCGCCATAGAGGAAGTGGCGCACGCCTTTGGATCTGCCGGCGTCGAAAACGGATAGCATCAGGTCAGGTCCGTAGACCCGGTCGCTCTCCAAATGGCCGGCACGTTTCAATGCCCATACCAACGGCATGCCGTCAGGGGTCACGAGGAACGCCCGGTTATGGATCGACCGAAGCTCGGCATCGTCCTGGCATCGGACGATGCCGTGCGCGTCGCGAACGCACACATATTCCTTCCTGCCGTCTTCGATCGCGTCTTGAATAAGTCCGGTCGCGCTTTTGAGATTGACTGCCGAAATGCGAACACCAAGGACATTCGTCCACCCCAAGGAGCCCTTCGGATGGAGAACTGAAGTTTGGCTGCTGTCTGCTGATTGCTTTCTCATGACCTGCGCTTTCGCGACCGAAACTGTCATCAGAATATCCTGGTAGACCGATTGCCTCCATACTTGCCGCTCCAGCTATTGGACGTAGGATAGTCTTTTCGTTTACGTCTTATGCCGAGATGACGTACAATATTCGAAGTAAGTCTGCGTACCCCATAGCTTGCCACGTTGCTCCTTATGATGAACGCCGCCCCGAAATTGCGCTTTGACCCGAGCAGAGCCGCAGAAGATATCGTTCCGTGCGAGCGAAGATGGTTAGGATTGAGCACGAACAAGCCGGGAAGAGAGACATGGTGAACCGATGGGGAGATGGCGGCTCCGGCTGGCGAGCCTTCCAGTTCGATCGCCACGCTCCACTCGTCGATGCTCTTGCCTGCAGCAGGCACCACTATCCTTGATCGGCAGTACAAGTTGCCGCGGCGCCGGACTTAATCGCCACAGAACACCGTTGGTGGCGGTGCCCTTGTTACTCTGGCGCGACTACGCTTCCCGTGTCCGCCCCGGCCTTCTGAAGATCCTCCAGACTGCCAAACTCTCCGGACCGCATGATTTCAGGATCTACTCGGAAGCTCTGGCTGCTCAAATTGCCGATGTAGCGGTTACGCGCGAATTGCACATATCCGGCCCCGTGGTCCGGAGCATGGACATATGCTGCAAGCCCATTGCTACTGTCGATCGACACGACATTGCTCTCGATACGATTGGGGCGTGCCCATGGCGGGTGCCAGCCCCTGCCGGTACCGTCATCAACGCGAAAAGCCGCGCCCGATCCGCCTGTGATGACGTTTCCCGTCACCAGGTTGCTCCAGCCGCCGTTGATGCCGATCGCCGATACGTTGTCCGAGAGCGAATTTCCTTCGATGCGCAGCCCGCTCGCCTTCCCATCCGTGTAGATTGCCCAGCTGATCGGAGACGGCCATTCGCTGGTGTTTTCATATCCGGGAGGCCAGAACGTGCCGTCGGCCCTGTTCATAAGGTGACCGGTCCCGGTCACGAGATTGGAGCGGATGATGCTGTTCAACGGGTCGGCCTGCTCGCCCATCATCTTGATGGCGCCGCCATCGGCAGTCTGTTGGTTGGCGTTACGGACCACATTGTGCTCGATGACGGCGTTATAGACCGCGTCATTGGAACCCCACAGCGAACCGCCGGCGATCCCGAACTGCGCCGTGTTTTCGATCCGGTTGTCGGCGATCCTGACATTGTCGGCCGCCTGGAACCATATTCCGGCGGTCTCGATGTAAACCTTTCCGATGTCATGGATGTGGTTTGAAAGGATTCTGGACCCGTCCGACTTGCCGAAGGTGCCATAATTGGTGCCGACGTAAATCCCGTTGCCAGCCACATCCGCGATCACGTTGCCGGCGATCAACGCGTCCTTGCTTTCCGTCACATGGATCCCGACGCCGACATTCTCGATATTGTTGCCGAGGATTTTGACACCATCGGCGTGTTCGATCCGGATCGCGCCAAATCCTCTCGTATCCGTATAAAATTTGCCGCTGCCTTCAGGCGCTCCATCTCTAATCTCGAGCCCCGATACAACCATCCCATTGGCGCCATCCAACTTTAGAAATGTCGGCAGAACGCCCGCAACGACAACTGAATCGGGGAACGACTGATCGACAGGGATATAGTGAAGCTCGCCCGCGGCAAGGCCGTACCACCACTCTCCGGGAGCATCGAGCAGGGCCTTGGCTCCGGTGAGGAAGTAGCGGCTGCCTTCTGCGGTAAAGAAAAAGCCTGTGCCCTTGGTGAAAACTGTACGGCCTGCGCCATCGATCGATACAACCGGCAGCGTATCGTTACCCCACTGGGTTCCAGGTCGATACCCTCCAACGATGTTCACGACCAGCCCACCGGCATCAACCACATCCGGAAGATCGCCGGCATGGAAGCAAAAGCGCGTGTTTCCATCCCATATATCGATTGCGGGCTTGCACTTTGCGGCGAATAACCACCCCTTGCGCGGATCGCCATCAGCGGGTGCGTCGGGGAATCGAGCGCGAGTTTGCCGTACGCCATTGACGAACAGGTCACCGACGCCTTCATCCGGCGGCAATTTCAGCAGCGCGGTCCAGCGGCCATCGGACTGCTGCGCCCAGCTGCCCACGTGTGGCCCGCCATGCAAAACCGGCGCTTCATTGCATCTGGCTGTGAGGACCAAGCCCGTATCGCGGGCGTCGAAGACGATCGGCTGAGTGAGGTAGTAATCGCCTTTACCCAGTGCGATCGTGGTGGGACCGCCCTTCTCACGGGCAGCATCACGGGCTCTTTCAATGCTGGCGAATGGACCGTCGCCCCCCTGCTGGTTTGCGGTCGGGAGCAGGCCGCTCCAGGTGTCTTTTCCATCGGGAGAAACGTAAAATATCGTCCGCGCCGCGGTGCTGCTGCTCAATGCGTCGCTTAAGGAAGTCCCATTCAATTTGGCTGACCAAGGCGCGGAAACTTCCGCGCAGGTCGCCTCCCTTATGAGGATCTGCAGGCGCTCGGGCGCATCCAAATCCCTCGCGCCTGGAGCGGGATTGCCGGAGTTCGGAAAGAGCATCACAGGCAAAATGCTCAGGATCAGTCCGAAAGGCCGGCTCACGATATCTGCAACCCGGTCGTAAAGCCGCGCGAAGGCACCTGCCAAGGTGGCGCATGGCTGATCGACACGACAGGCGCGTACAGCGAAAACATGATGATCGCTGCGGTGAACAGGATGAACATGGTGTCATTCTGAACGAAGAAGGAACTCTCGGTCAGATTCATCACCAAAATCATGATCGTCAGGACGTTGAGCCAAAGCCATCCGTACTGCGGATCGCGGCATTGAAGGACCGCCCCTTGGCGGATCGCATGGAGAAGCATCAGAACAAATGGGATCATTCCCACAACTCCAAAGCTCAACAAGATATCGCGATATCCGTTATGCGCATGGGGCGCCGCCCAGCCGATCTTTAGCCACATTTGCGTCGCTTGCGGGTTCACGGTTGTCCAGAAAGCCTGGTATCCGTAGCCGAGCATCCAACGATCGGATATTTCGCGGTCAACCAGTTCCCACAACGGCACCCGACCCGTCAAAGTCGCGTCCTTTCCGAGCGCTTCGAGGGCCGGAACCAGAAATTCGTGCAGCGAAATCAGAATGCCGAGAGACAGCTGAACGAAAGACAGGACGATGACGACGCGGCCAACGCTGCTGCTTCTTTGCAACAGCGTATAAAATCCGATCAGGCAATAGCACACTGACGTTGCAATGATCGCGGTCATCGATCCGGAGCCTGCAAGGCAGATAATCCCCGCCGCCAGCATGACCAGCGCGGTTCGCCGAAGGCCGAGCGTTCCGTCAAGCAGCACGGCCGTCGCCACCAAGGTCATCAAGGACGCGTACCAACCCAGCACGTTCTTGTGAATGAAGACGCCCCGCATGGCACCATCCGGCATCAAGGCGAGACTTGGCGACGTCACGGCAATAACGACACTGAGGACGTTGCAGGCTCCAAGGGTCACAAATAACAGGAACAGCAGTTGCCTTGGCGTGAAACGTATCGCCAGGACGTAGGAAAGAAGCACACAAAAGAAAAGGCCGATTGCCCGCCTCAAGCTTGTTGGAGGTCCGATTGACCAGAGGGTGGACAAGAACGGCAGGATAAGGATGAGGGGAACAAGCAGATTTCGCCTGAGCGCTGTCAGAAATTGCGGAAAATTGCGCACCAGGACCACGAGTGTAAAAACGTATACGGGAAAGCACGGAAGCCGCAGTATAGATTTCGCAGATTCGCTGAGCGATCCGTCCGGATCTGCCAGGATAAGCGGCAGAAAAGCGCCCGCCTGGAAAAACAGGGATATGGCGGCGCCCCAGCATTCGATGGCCCGCCAACTGATGGCGGGTCCACTGGCAGTTCTGAGGCTATCTACTCTCATCATCCGTTCCGACTGAGTTGAACAGATAAGCGACTGTTGATCGCGGCAGATCAAACGACAGGTGTCGGCCCGCGTGGCTGCGCTGCTTTCAAGCAATCATCCGGCCACATCCGCAGTCAACCTGTCCTAGGGAGGGGCGGGCTACGCCTAATGCACCTTCTCTCCACCCAAAGGCGATGGTGCGGCTAATCTCCGAGCCGGCATCTACCCCAAAGGCGGGTCTTCGTGTCCGTATGATTGCCCTTAAGAGCAGGTGTTGCGCATGTCCGTTCACCGGTACCGTGGCGATGAATGTCTCGTGAAGCGTGGTGATTAAGCCGCGCTCCATTGGACCAAGGCAACAATTCTGGCAGAGGCTGTCTCTGCAGTCGAAGCCTGGAAGGTTTAGGATTGCTATGTTCCTGCGTCATGATCCTAGTTCTCCATGCAATGCGACGGGCGCTCCACCTGTCGTGGCCCTGCGCAGCTTTGCGCCGCTGCAGAGCGGCGCATGGCGACAACCTGCCTGAGAGCGCGTCATGGAGCGGCCGACCCTCAGCGTCCTCATCAATAATTACAACTACGCACGCTTTGTCGGGCGGGCGATCGACAGCGTGCTGAGCCAGGCCGAGGGCAACGTCGAGATAATCGTTGTCGATGACGGATCTACCGACGACTCGCGCTCCGTTCTGGAAGCCTATGACAACCGGGTGAAGGTGATCTTTCAGGAGAACGCGGGACAGGCCGCTGCGATCAATACCGCGGTAGGATCGAGCGCCGGCGAGATCCTCTGCTTCCTGGACGCCGACGACTGGTGGGCGCCGAACAAGCTGTCGGCGACGGTTGCAGCCTTCCGGACAAACCCTCGAGCATCGCTTGTCTATCACCGGCTGCAGCCGACGCTTGTCGATGGCACCCCGACGTCCAAGCCGATCCCTCGAACCCTGTGTTCGGGTGCCTTGTCGCCGCTGCTTACAAGATCGGCGGGCTGGTGGCCTTTTCCGATGACGTCGGCCATCGCGGTACGGCGAAGCAGTTGGAATGCCGCGGGCGGCATTCCAGAACAGTTCCGCATATCGGCCGACGCCTGGCTCGTGGGGATCTATCCATTTCTGGGGGACGTGATTGCCATGCCGGATCCGCTGGGCTTCTACCGTATCCACAATAACAACTGGTACCGCTCTGCCGAAGATGCCGCCACGCTCAGGAGACGGATGACGCACTGGCAGCATACCGTTGAAGCAACGAACCTGTTTCTCTCAGCCCATGACCTGCCGGCGAGACTACATCTGAGGGACCACTATCCCTATCGCATCGCGTCGGCCAAGCTGCAGGGCGCCGATGCGCTCACGCGGTTCAAGCTTGCCGTCGAAGGCCTGTTCTTTGCCGGCGAACCGAACCTGCTCAGGCGGACGCGCGACAGCCTGCGCTCGGCGCGCGGCCTGTCACGGCTCGGTCTGGACGTCGGCTTGTCGGGGGTAGCGAAATGAAGGCGCTGCTGTTGGTTTCCGAACTGGAAGACTATACCATCTCCTTTGCCAGCGGCGTCGCCCAGCACCTCGATGTCGTGCTTGCCGTGCCGCGCCGGCGCTATGCACATCTCGCCTCTTCCTTCGACCCGGCTGTCGACCTGCACCTTCTGGACTGGCCGAGACACCGTTCTCTCTCCAATCCGTGGTTTCTGTATCAGCTTACGCGGCTGATCCGGCGCGAACAGCCGAACCTTATTCATCTCCTCAGCAATTCTACGCTTTGGCTGAACTTCGCCGTGCCGTTCTGGCACCCGATCCCGCTTGTGACGACCATCCACGACGTCGAAATCCATCCGGGCGACTCCGATACGCGTACCTTGCCCGGCTGGGCGCCCGAACTGATGGTGAAGCAATCCGGACACCTTGTCGTGCATGGCCAGGGACTGAAGCGGATGGTCCTCGATCGATATGCAAAATCGCCGGACTGCGTCCATGTTCTGTCGCATCCCTCCATCCTTCGCTATGCGGAACTCGCCCGGCGACAGAAAATGGCGCCGCGCGAGGCGGACGGAACGATACGCGTCCTGCTGTTCGGACGGATTTTTGCCTATAAGGGCCTGGAACATCTGGTCCGGGCCGAGGCGATGCTCAAGGACGTGCTCCCCAACCTGCGCGTCACGGTCGCGGGCCGTGGCGACAATCCGGCGATATTCCTGCCGCTTATGGGGGATGCCGACCGCTATGATATTCGCAATCGTTTTATCGAAGATGCAGAGGTCGCCCAGCTTTTCCTGGACACCGATATTGTCGTGCTTCCCTATACGGAAGCATCCCAAAGCGGCGTGCTCAACCTTGCCGCCGCATTTGGCAAACCGGTCATCGTTACTGACGTCGGCGAGTTGCGGGAGACCGTTCAGCCCAACGGGCTGGGAATGGTGGTCCCTCCCGGAGATGTCAAAGAGCTCGCGGCAGCGATCAGGGCATTGGCAGAGGACGGCGAGCTCAGAAACAAGCTCGGCGCCAATGCGCTCGAATGGGCCAAAGGGCCGAATTCGCCTGAACGGGTCGGCGGCCAGGCCGCAGCAGTTTATCGGGAGGTGGTCGGGTCATGCTGATGGAAGCCCTCACAGACAGAAGCGGGCTGACGGCACGCAGCGCTGCGAGCGTCCGCCACTATCTTCCGGGCGGCTGCGAGAACGGCGGCGGCATCGGCCGGCTCGTCGGCTATATAACAGAGACGGCAAAACAGACCGGCACCAAGCATTTCGTCACCGATACGAGAGGGGTTCGGTGGTCAAAATTGACATCGCCGGCGCGACTGGCCGGTGCCATCCTGATGATGGCAAAGGACCGGATCGTTGCGCCTGACCGCATTCACCATATCCATATCGCTGGCCGCGGCAGCACCTCCCGCAAACTGATCCTGACCGCGGCTGCCCGTTTGCTAGGGTGCTGCCACATATTGCACCTTCACGACTACGATTACGCCGGCGATTTCGCGCAACGCTCGCCGGGTCAACAACGGCTCATCCGCCGGATGTTTCAGAATGCCGACCGCGTCGTGGCACTGGGCCAGCGCGATCGCGCGACGCTGACAACGCTTCTCGGTGTCGACGAGCGCCGCGCGGTCGTTGCCCATAATTGCGTCCCCGATCCCGGAACGCACAATATTCGCGGCGGCGGGACACCGTTGATCGTATTCCTCGGCCGGTTGAGCGAACGCAAGGGTGTCACGGAGCTTCTGTCAGCCCTGAGCCACCCGCTTATGAAAGAACTCCGGTGGCGGGCCGTACTGGCCGGCGATGGCCCTGTCGAGCATTATCGCCGTGTGGCTGACGCCATGGCGCTATCCGATCGGGTCGAAATGCCTGGCTGGCTTGACGCCGGTGAGGCGCGAGCCTTGTGTGGGCGTGCAGATATTCTGGTCTTGCCGTCGCACGCCGAAGGGCTGGCAATGGCCGTGCTCGAAGGACTGTCCCATGGGCTCGCCGTCGTCACCACGCGCGTCGGGGCGCATGACGAAGTCATTACCGATGGTGAGACCGGTATCTTCGTGCCGGTAGGAGACCAGAATGCCCTGGCGGCGGCTTTGGCAAAGCTGGTGTCTGATCCAGAATTATGCATCCGCCTCTCCGTCCAGGGACGCGCACATTATCTCAACCATTTTAGCATGATGGCCTATATGCGGTCGCTCGAAAATCTTTACGGAACCGTATCCGCGAAACCTCAAGCATGGGTTGACGCGCGATGACGATTTCCACTCTTCCGCCGGACCGCAACCTTCCGATCTCGTCGATGCGATACGATCCTCGCGCTCAGGTAGAGACCAAGGCGGATAACCTGGACCTCGCATCCGCCTTTCGTCTGCTCCGGCGAAGAATGGTCATGATCATTGCGATAACCGTGCTGCTGGTGGCGCCCGCGGCGATTACGATCTCCGGGATGAAGCCCGCCTATCAGGCCTGGGCCCGGTTGATTATCCACCAGCCTCTCGCAAAGACACTTGGTGAGGAGGATACCAGCAGCGGTGATATGCTTGACGCGAAAGCGGAAACTGAGCGGCTTCTATCCAGAAGTATTGCAGAGCGGGTCGTTCGCGAGCTGCGGCTTAACCTGCGGCCGGAATTCAATCCAGCGCTGCGGGAGCCCTCATTCTTTGAGAGCATCCGGACAAAATTGCGCGGCCTGTTCGATCCGCGAAAACCCGCCGAGCCGGTACGCGACGGCATCGACGCCGTCATCCCGGAATTTTTTAGGGCGCTCGGCGTCTGGCACGAAGATAAGAGCAACGTTATCCAGATCAGCTTCACCACGAATGACCCTCAACTCGCAGCCGCGGTTCCGAACCGTGTCATCAGCATCTACCTCGATGAGCGGAAGGGCAATGTCCGCAGCCGACTCGATTCAGCGGAAAAATGGATCCTGCAGCGCATCTCCGAACAGAAGGCTCGCGCGGATATTGCGCGCGAGGCTGCCCGAAACTATCAAGAATCGATGGACGTCGTCTCGAAAGAGGACGCTCAGGATGAACGGCTCAAATCACTTATAGAACTCACCGGCCGCGAAGGGAAAATTGAGGAAAGCCGGGTTGAGGTAAAGGCGGTGATATCGACGCTTGAGGCAGCGGATAGCGCTTCGGTCGCTGTGCAGAACATCGCCCTCCCGGACGACATTGCCACAAAGCAACGTGATCTTCACGCACAGGAGGCAGATCTTGCCCGTCTGCTTGAACTGTACGACGGCAATGCCGAGGCCGTCGTGGATTTGCGCGGGAAAATCCAAAAATCCCGCGCCGATCTCAACCTGGCGACCAAGCAATATCTGCAAACAATGCGCGCCAAGCTCGCCGCGCTTGACCATGAGGCTGCCGCAGTACAATCCGTCTTGGATGTCGCTCATGAAAAACGCGCACGCGACGCCCTCGTGCAAACGGAATTGACGCGACTGCAGCGGATCGCCGACAAGGAACAAACGGCGCTCGAAAAGTTTGAGGACCAGCGCCGTGACCTCGTCGGCAAAGCCAAGCTTCCCGCAGCCGAATTGGAAGTCTTATCACCGGCTTCGGTGCCGCTCGCATCGCAGGGCCGTGGACGGCTTTTCTATCTGGTGAGCGCCCTTCTGGCTGCAATCTCGGCAGCGGTAACGGCTGCTTTCGTGGTTGAAATGTGGGACCGGTCCATCCGGAGTTTCGACCAAATAGCAGGAATGGCCCGCACGATACCGGCTGGGCTTATCCCGCGGCTGGCGCGGAAGGAAAATCCGAAGACGATTTTCGGACATGTGCAGGTCCCGATGTTTGACGAAGCAATCCGCACCGTGATCCTTACACTCAAACAGTCCAACGGGGGCAAGTTGCCGAACAGTATCGTCGTTACGTCGGCTCACAGCGGAGAAGGCAAGTCGCTTATCGCAAGATCGCTGGCTATGGAACTCGCCGCCGCGGCAATTCCGGTGCTGTTGGTCGACGGCGACCTTCGACGTGGAGAACTCGAGTCCTATTTCAAGTCGGGGCTACAGCAGGGATTGAACGAATTCCTGAATGGCCACGCCGATATCCGCGACATCGTCGACCACCATCCAAGCGGTATCGATTTCATTCCATCCGGCAAGTTCAGTCTTCAGCGGCGGGTCCGTTCGAATGGCCTGGCAGAAATCATCGAAATGGCGGGCGCGGCCGGCCGGATCGTCATCTTCGACAGCGCGCCTGTGCTCGCCTCGACGGACACGGTGCTTTTGACTGCGCTGGCGGAAAGAACACTGGCAGTCGTCAGATGGGGAAAGACGAGCCGCCGCGCGGTCGAGTTCAGCCTGCAACAAATGAAAAGCCCGCGAAATTTGGAAATCATTGTCGCGATCAACAGCGTAAATCCTAAACAGCACGCGCTGTATAATTTCAGCGACTCAGAGCTGTTTTCGAGATCCTTGATGAAGTACTATAACTTCAAGGTATAAATACACCGCACGTGCGATTCAAACGCCGATTTTCTCTGAAGCTGCACAACAATACAGCATCATCTGCTTCTGCATTTGTATTCGAGTTGGAGAGCAATCATGGATACGGGAATGAAAAAGAACCGAAAAGTTGCGCTGATAACGGGTATAACAGGCCAGGACGGTGCGTATTTGGCCGAAATGCTGCTGGACAAGGGCTATATCGTCCACGGCCTCAAACGACGTTCGTCGTCCTTCAACACCAGTCGCATCGAGCATCTGTACGAGGATCCCCATGTCGACAATCCTCGCTTCATTTTGCACTTCGGGGACATGACCGATTCAACCAATCTCATCCGCGTCATACAGGAAACACAGCCGGACGAGATCTATAATCTCGCCGCACAGAGCCACGTCCAAGTTTCGTTCGAGACGCCGGAATATACTGCGAACGCGGATGGAACCGGCACCCTGCGGCTGCTGGAAGCAATTCGCCTCCTTGGGTTGACCAAGAAGACCCGCTTCTATCAAGCGTCCACTTCGGAGCTCTACGGCAAGGTTCAGGAAGTTCCGCAGAGCGAAACGACACCCTTCTACCCTCGATCACCCTACGCGGCGGCCAAGCTCTATGCCTATTGGATTGTCGTCAATTATCGCGAGGCCTATGGCATGCATGCCTCGAACGGGATTTTGTTCAATCATGAAAGCCCGATCCGCGGCGAAACATTCGTGACCCGTAAAATCACCCGGGCGGCGGCTGCGATCCATCTTGGATTGCAGGACCGGCTCTATCTCGGCAATCTGGATGCGAAGCGCGACTGGGGACATGCACGAGAATATGTCCGCGGCATGTGGCTGATGCTGCAGCAGGACGAACCGGGTGACTATGTCCTTGCGACCGGCGAAACGCACTCGGTTCGTTCCTTTGTGGACAAGGCCTTTGCCAAGGTGGGCATGCCAATTGATTGGCGTGGGAGCGGTGTCGAGGAAAAAGGATACGATAAGACATCCGGTCAGTGTGTCGTGGAGATCGATCCAGCCTACTTCCGCCCGACTGAAGTTGATCTTCTGATTGGCGATCCGACGAAGGCGCACACGCAGCTTGGCTGGAAACATGAAACCAGTCTTGATCAGCTGGTTGCGGAGATGGTTCGCGAGGATCTGAAAGTCATGGCACGAAATGTTCCGTCGGTCGGTGCGACTAAAAGTTTTGCCTATGCCTGAGTGATCGACAGGCTTGCCGGAAAACGGTCCATGGCGTGGGCCGCCGCGGATGGCCGAGATGAAATCTCTACCGTGCCTGGCTACCGACGCCTGCCGCCATCTCGTGAAACCTATCCGCCCACCAGCATTCGAAGATGGCGGAACCGGGCTCTTGGCCGCAAATGACAAGGGTCCTCAGCAGGAACGCGGCGATCCGATCGCCGCGTCAAGGCGCTCAGTCACGCTCGACGAATTTGTTGAAGCGGCTTGTCTTTCCATCCTTGGTCTCATCCTGGTAAAGAAAGGCAAGCTTGTTTTCGTCGAAGATTCTGAAGAACTCGTCCCAGCCGATCTCGTCGAATTCTTCTTCCTTGTCCCCGAAATCAATGCGCAGGACGCCGCCTTTGCCGGCGGTCCGGATGGCCGCCGGCCTGCCCTTCCTGTCCTCCGCCCATTTGCGAATTTTTCTGTGGTCCGTCGTTGTCTCGGAACTGCTCATCGAAATCTCCATCGGTTGTCTTTTGTGGCGCAAACCGGCCGACAACAGTCACAGCAGCGGTTGCCTTTGCTTCCATTCGCGATACGGTGCGAGCAGTCGACCGGGATAGCGCCGCTCGATCTCGCTTTCGGCCAAAGCAATGCGGGAGATAATCTCTTCTACCGCGTCGCCCTCCTCGGCAGCGTTGCTTGCTTTTTCCAGATCGTTCATGGTCCCGAACAGCTCGTCATCCGTCATTGACTCCAAGCGGGAGGCGAGATCTTCGACCGGTTCGTTGACAAGCGAATTGCTGGACATGGGCGCGCCTCTTGCTGATGCCTGTCCAACTTCGCTCTTCACACTAAGTTCCGCTGCTGCATGTCGCAAATTGATCGCAGGATCCCGCTTTCGCCGGCGCTCCACTCGGATCATCAAATGGTCCGCGATCCGCCGGACAGCGCCGAGACGTTCGATACCGCCTCCGGCGCGTGTTGGAATCGATGCCGTGCTGACGGGCGCAGCGATGCGGTGCGTAGGAAAACCGTGGCGGCAAACGAACCCAGGCCATCGGTGCCGCTGCTTCGGAACAACCACCTGCTTTCGGCTGTTTTCTCCTGGAGCGGAGGTGACCCCATGGATATGAACCGCATGCGAGACCACATGGTGGAACACCATGTCGTGCGTCGCGGCATTCGCGATCAAAGCGTCACCAGGGCGATGCGCATAGTGCCGCGCGAGAAATTCGTCGATCCGGGCTTCGAGGAATTCGCCTATGAGGATGCGCCCTTGTCGATCGGCGAGGGTCAGACGATCTCGCAGCCTTTCATCGTCGCTCTGATGATCGAGAAGGCCCATCTGGGTGCGGGCGACAAAGTGCTCGAGGTCGGAACCGGTTCCGGCTACGCCTCGGCCCTCCTCAGCCGGATCGCCAGGCACGTCTATACCATCGAACGCCATGAACGGCTGGCGCTTCAAGCCAGAGAACGGTTTGAAAAGCTGGGATACGGCAATGTCGACGTCCGGGTGGGCGACGGCAGCAAGGGCTGGGCGAACGCCGCTCCTTTCGATGCGATTATCGTTTCCGCTGGCGCACCCGAGGTGCCGGCCGCCCTGAAGGAGCAGCTGGATCTCGGTGGGCGGCTCATCATCCCGGTCGGCCGCAGGGACGAACAGCGCCTGAAACGCATCACGCGCACGGGGCCATCCACCTTCGACGAGGAAGATCTGGGCGGCGTCCTTTTCGTCCCGTTGATCGGCGAGGATGCCTGGACTACCGCCCATCCGATGTATACGGCGACAGCCCCGTCATCGCGCACAGGGGAAACATCCAGCAAACTCATCTCGGCCGCGGCTGAAGAATTTTCCTCGATCGACGACAAGGGCTTTGCCGCCCTTTTTGATCGTTTTGCCGGCAGCCGCATCGTTTTGCTTGGCGAATCCACGCATGGCACCGCCGAATTTTATGAGACGCGGGCTGCCATCAGCCGGCATCTTATCGAGCATCACGGATTCAATCTCATTGCAGTCGAAGCGGATTGGCCGGATGCGGCCGCCATTGACCACTGGATAAATGGTCGGGCACCGGGAGACGGACAGCCGTTCGGCCGCTTTCCCACGTGGATGTGGCGGAACCGGGAGTTTTCGCGGTTCATCGGCTGGATGAAGGAGGAAAACGAACGGCGCAAAGCGTCGCACAAGGATCCGGTGCGGTTTTACGGCCTGGATCTCTATAATATGTCCGGGTCGATCCGTTCCGTCCTCGACTATCTCGAAAATGTCAGCCCGGAAACCGCCAAGATTGCCAAGGAGCGCTATGGCTGCCTCAGTCCCTGGCAGAGCAATCCCGCGATCTATGGTCGGGCCGTGCTGACCGAAGCCTATCGATCATGCGAGGATGCGGTGCTGAAGCAATGCACGGAGCTTTTGACGCGATCGCTGGATGATGCGGCCTCAGGTGACGATGATTTTCTAAACGCCGTCCAGTCCGCAAGACTGCTCGCCGCCGCCGAACGATATTATCGCATTATGTATTATGGCGGTGCTCAGGCCTGGAACCTGCGCGACACCTATATGGCCGACACCGTCGAGCATCTTCTCGACTTTCACGGACCGGCGGCAAAGATCATCATATGGGCTCACAACTCCCACATCGGCGACGCCCGCTACACGGATATGGCAACCGCCCGCGACGAACTGAGCCTCGGTCAGCTATGCCGGCAGCGCTTCAACGAGATGACAAGCCTCATAGGGCTGGGAACACACTGCGGCGAGGTGATCGCCGCTGACGATTGGGACGGGCAGGCGGAGGCGAAACAGATGAACCCGTCGCTTCCGGAGAGCTGCGAGCGTTTATGTCACGACACGGCAAAGCCGCGATTTCTTCTCGACCTCAGGGCCGATGAGGAATTGCACGCAAGCCTGGTCGAACAGCGGCTTCAGCGCTTCATAGGGGTGATCTACAGGCCGGAAACCGAACGGCTGAGCCACTACATGTCGGCATCGCTGTCGCGGCAATACGACGCCTTCCTCTGGTTCGATGAAACGCACGCGCTTTCGCCACTCATCGCTCGGCAGTCCGGGACGGGCGATCAGGAAACCTTCCCCTTCGGTTTCTAGAGCGAGGCGGGATCGATCGACGCGACAGAGCGGGAACTCTCTGCGCATCCGCAAGTTTAGTGGTTGATCGCCCCAGCAGATCCATGTGAAGCATTTGGTTATCGCCTCACTCGGAGGCGCCGCGAAAATCAGGACCCGGCGCACTGGTACGAAGCCGAATGAGGAGGCGGCAGATATGTCTGAATATGTCAGCTATTCCCCAGGCCCCGTCCCGGCCGGGTCGCTGATCGTCAAGCTCTATCGATCGGGAAGCCAGATCAGGGGATATGTCAGCGAGGTCGCAGACACGGACCACGACGATACGATCTTTCCCGGCGAGGAAATGGAACCTGAAGCAGCCTTCAGGCTGGCTGAAACCCATCGCGACACCAACGGTGCCCCGATCTTCGTCGATCTTGTCGAAGACGTTGTGTGGGATCCGTCCTGGGGTCACCTCAGGCCATAGCGTACCGAGCGATCATCAGCCCGTCGGCCTACCAAAGCTCTGTGCCGGACCCGCTACGACGAACCCGCGTCGCGGCGGCAAGCTACGATCTGCGCCATGCTTCGTTCGGGGCAAACCCGCTCCCCATGCCCCTTCAGAAGGACAAGTCGAGCACCCTGCCCTCGAACAGACGGTCCCGGGAGCCTTCGAGATGTGCCTTCATCAGCCTTTGCGCATCGTCGGCCCGGCCATCGGCGATCGCCTTGTAGATGGCGTTATGCTCTTCGTAGACCTGTTCCAGCCCCTGCCGGGGGCCGAGCAAGGAGAGGCCGTGAAGATGCATGCCGACGGCGATATGGGCTTTCAATGCATCGATCGAGGCAGTGTAGTAATGGTTGTTGGCAGCCTCGGTCACCGCGCGATGGAAGATGAAATCGGCATCGGTGCGGTGAAGTTGATGGCTGGTCGCCTCCCGCAGATCCGCAAGGGCGCTGGCGATCTTCTGGATCGCCTGCTCATTGCGGCGCTTGGCGGCGAAATAGGCGGCGGCCGGCTCGATGGTCAGGCGGAATTCGTAGCAGCGCTGAATATCGGCAATGGTCTTAACAGGCGAATAGGCAAGCTGTGTCGTCGGCGAGCCATGGGCGCTGACGAAGGTGCCGGCTCCCTGGCGGGCATAGACCATGCCCTGGTCGCGCAGGCGCGCCAGCGCATCGCGGACGATCGGCCGGGAAACACCGAGCATCGAGGCAAGTTCGTGTTCGCCGGGAAGGCGTGAATCCGGCGGATAGTTTCCGCCGCGAATCCGCTCGAGCAGCTGGTCGAAGACGCGATCGACCAGCTTGACGGCCTTGCCGCGTTCGGGCTTGCCCGGCGGGCCGGCTTCCGCGTTCAAAGATTCGCCATTCGCTTCAGTCACGTCATTCTCCCCGACGGTATCTTAGCATGATGCCGAAAAGTGTGAGCGGTTTTCGGGCGACATCATGCTCCAACTCTTTGAATTGAGAACAGGATGATTTCAGGCCGACTCGGCCTGAAATCATCCTGTTCTAGGCCGCCTGATTCCGAAGAACCAGTCTTAGCAAACTATCGGAATTGCCGAAGCCCCCTGACTTGACGGCACACCGAAAAGGCCGCCCGTCGGCGGCCGTCACATCGAACCAGGGAATGCCGGCCTCGATTTCGCCCTTCGGCGTGAGCACCTTCACGTCAAGCGCGTGGAGGATTGCCAGCGCCGTATCGCCACCGCCGACCATCAGCATATCGGGCCTCGTATCGTCGATCACCCTTTTGACACCGGCCGCAAAGTCATGGGCGACGAGCGCCGCATCGGCCGTCGTGTCGCCGGTGCAACGCAGCAGCACCGGCAGCGCCAGGCCCTCCCCGCATTCGATCTGCCCCACCGGCGCGTCCACCACCACGCGCAAGGCGCCGGAGGCTTCGAGCCGGTTCATCTGGGCGGCGGTGATCGGATCGCGCGAACCGAAGGCAAACAGCGTGCGGGGGGTCGGCGTAAATTCCGTCACCGGCCGCCGCCCGGTTTCGCCGAGCCGGCGGGCGAATGCCGCACCGAGGCCGCGCGCACCGACGCCGAGCGTCGTCAGCCAGACATGACCCGCGACGATCTGATCGAGATCGGCATCGTCCTCGGCATCGGCTACGACAACATTGTCCGCGCGGCTCTCGAACAGATCGGCGACCGGCAGCGGCTTGTTGACGCCGCGGCCGACGACGCAGCCCCGGTAGGTCAGGCGCTCCTGATCGGGAATGGCAGGCGCCACGAGGATATTCTTCAGGCCGAGCGCATCCGCAAGCGCCAGGCTTTCAGCCGCAACATTGCCCTTCAGCCGGGAGTCGATCTTCTTCATGACGACGTCAGGCTTCACGTCGCGAAACACCTTCGCCGCCGATCGGACCTTTTCGGCGGCATCGCGCTCGCCAAGGGCGCGCGAGGCGGTATTGACGACGACGACATCGCAGCCGGTGGCGATCGCATCCTGCGCCGCTGCGACATCGACGGCGACCGCGACCGAGAGGCCGGCCGCAACGAAGGGGGTGCCGGTATCGACCGCCCCCGTCAGATCGTCGGCGATGATCACGGCCTTCAGCGTCATGCGATCTCACCCGTATTGACGGCGTGGCAGGCGACGAGATGGCCGGGCTTGGCTTCCTTCCAGACAGGAATGACCTTGCTGCAGACATCCATGGCGATCGGGCAGCGCGTGTGGAAACGGCAGCCGGAAGGCGGGTTCAGCGGGCTCGGCACGTCGCCCTGCAGGATCTGGCGTTGACGGGTGCGCTCATGCTCCGGATCGGTCTCCGGAACGGCCGACAACAGCGCCTTCGTATAGGGATGCAGCGGGTTGTCGAAGAGTTCCTCGCGGGTCGCGAGTTCGGCGAGCCGCCCGAGATACATGACGCCGACACGGGTGCTGATATGACGCACCACTGCGAGATCATGGGCTATGAAGAGATAGGTCAGGCCGTATTTCTCCTGCAGATCGAGCAGCAGGTTGATGATCTGCGCCTGGATCGACACGTCGAGCGCCGAGATCGCCTCGTCGCAGACGATGAATTTCGGCTGGCAGGCGAGCGCCCGGGCGATGACGACGCGCTGGCGCTGGCCGCCGGAAAGCTCATGCGGGTAGCGCTGGGCAAACCGTGTCGGCAGGCCGACATCGGTGAGGAGCGTCGCCACCCTCTCCTTGAGCTCGGCCTTGGTGCACAGCTTGTGAAAGAGGATCGGCTCGCCGATCGCCTCGCCCACCGTCATGCGCGGATTGAGCGTCGAATAGGGGTCCTGGAAGACGATCTGCAGGTCGCGGCGGAACGGCCGCATCTGCTTTTCATCAAGCTTGGCGAGATCCTGGCCTTTGTAGACCACCTTGCCGCTGGTCGCCTTGTAGAGGTTGAGGATGGTGAAGCCGGTCGTCGATTTGCCGCACCCGGATTCGCCGACGAGGCTCAGCGTTTCGCCTTCCATGATGTCGAGATCGACATCGTCGAGCGCATAGACGGTTGCCGAGCGTTCGCCGAAAGCGCCGAGCTTGACGTGGAAATGCTTGACCAGATTTTCGACCTTGAGCAGCGGTTGCGCAGCCATCACGCGGCCTCCTGCATTCTCTGGACGACGAAACAGGCGGCGCGATGATTGCTGCTGCCGCTCAAGGGTTCGAGCCGCGGCACTTTCTCGTGACAGATCGCCTCGACGAGCGGGCAGCGCGGCGCAAAGGGGCATCCCTTCGGCCGGCGGCCGGGTTCCGGCGGCGTGCCGCCGATCGAGCTCAGCCGGCTTGCCGGCGGATCTGACAGTTTCGGGATCGAGGAGAGCAGGCCGCGCGTATAGGGATGGCTCGGCCGCGCATAGAGCTCGTCGACCGGGGCATCCTCGACGACCGTGCCGGCGTAAAGCACCGCGACGCGATCGACGAGGCCGGCGATCAATGCCAGATCGTGGGTGATCCAGACGACGGACATGCCGAGCTTGGCGCGCAGATCCTTCACCAGATCGACGATCTGGGCCTGGATAGTGACGTCGAGCGCCGTCGTCGGCTCATCGGCGATCAGAAGCTTGGGATTGCAGGCAAGGCCGATCGCGATCATCACGCGCTGGCGCATGCCGCCGGAAAGCTCGTGCGGAAAGGCCTGCAACCGCTCTTCCGGGCCGGGAATACCGACGAGGCGCAGGAGTTCTACAGCGCGGGCGCGAGCCTCCGCCTTCTTCATTTTTCGGTGATAGATCAGCGGCTCGCAGATCTGGTCGCCGACGCGCATGACGGGATTGAGCGAGGTCATCGGATCCTGAAAGACGAAGCCGATATCGCCGCCGCGCACCTTGCGCAGCTCGGCATTCGACATCGTCTGCAGGTCGCGGCCGGCGAAGGTGGCCGTTCCCTTGGCGACCTTGATCTTGTTCGGCAGAAGCCGCATCAGGCTCAGCATGGTGAGGCTCTTGCCGCAGCCGGATTCGCCGACGACGCCCAAGGTTTCGCCTTTGTCGACATGGAGATCGATGCCGTCGACGACGACGGCCGGGCCATTGCGGCCATCGATCTCGACGGTAAGTCCCCTGACATCGAGCAGGTGTTCTCTGTTTTGCGTGTCCATCATTTGCTGCCCCGCGGGTTGAGCGCGTCGTTGAGGCCGTCGCCGAGGAAGCTGAAGGCAACCGAGGCAAGGCCGAGCACGGCCGCCGGAGCGGCGAGAAGATGCGGATAATGCTGCCAGACGCGAAGGCCGTCCGAGATCATGTTGCCCCAGCTCGGCGTCGGCGGATTGACCCCGACGCCGAGGAAGCTGAAGGCGCTTTCCAGCACCATCGCCGTGCCGAGACCGGCGCTGACCGAGACGATCAGGGGGCCGAGCGCATTCGGCACGACATAACGCTTGATGATGACCCAGTTCGAAAGTCCAAGCGCCTGGGCCGCGGTGATATAGGGCCGGCTGCGGATCGACAGCACCTGGGCGCGCACCAGGCGCGCGTAAGGCGGCCAGGAGATCAGCGCCATCGACCCGAAGACGAGGATGAAATCCACCCATATCGTCTGGCGGTAGAAGGGATTGAGGGTCTCGAGGTAGCGCGCCTCCATCCAGCGGGTGATCGGCGATTTCAGCGAGGCGTTGATGACGACGACGAGCAGCAGGTTGGGAACCGACATCGTCACGTCGGTCAGCCACATGATGGCGCGGTCGAAAGGATTGCCGAAGAAGCCGGCCACTGCGCCGAGGGTGAGCCCGATCAGCACCGCGAAGAACGTGACGATGACGGCAACGAGGAAAGCGGTCCGCGTGCCGAACACCACGCGGCTGAAGACGTCGCGGCCGAGGTCGTCGGTGCCGAAGAGATGGCTCATCGACGGCAGCGCGTTGCGGGCGTTAAGATCCTGGCTCAGATAGTCGTAAGGCGTGAGATAAGGCCCGAAGATCGCCGTGAAGGCGAGGATCAGGACGACGATGAGGCCAAAGATCGCGAGCTTGTTGCGCCGCAGCCGATGCCAGGCATCGCGCCACAGGCTGACCGGCGGTTCCTCGATGGTCTCGGTGGGGGAAAGAGGGATTGCGGACATGGTCAGCGGCTCCTTCTTGAATCATTGGCGCGGGGGTCGAGCAGCGGATAGAGCACGTCAACCAGCAGGTTCGAGACCATCACCAGGAACGATCCGATCAGCGTGATGGCCAGGATGACGGGATAGTCGGAATTGATCAGCGCCTGCACCGTCAGGCGTCCGAGCCCCGGCAGGCCGAAGACCAGTTCGACGAAGATCGCGCCGTTGACGATGGTGATCATGATCAGGCCGAGCTGCGTGACGACAGGGGTCAGCACCGGCCGCAGGATATGGCGCAGCGCCACGATGATCTCCGGCACGCCCTTGGCCCGGGCGGTGCGGACGAAATCCTCCGACAGCACCTCGATGACGGCGGCCCGGGTCTGACGCACGATCAAAGCGATCGGCTGGAAGGACAGCACGAGCAGCGGCAGCAGGATGCGGACATCGAGAATGCCGCCCCAGCCATAGGGCACGCTGGCACCGGGCAAGAGCACGATCAGGCCGACCATCAGCAGCGGCCCGGCGACATAGGCCGGGATCGCCCAGAGGAAGAGCGCCGAGCCGAGAATGGCGTAGTCCAGGCGGGAATTCTGGTTCAGCGCGGCGATCATGCCGAGCGGGATTGCGACGAGGGCCGTCAGAATGATGGAACAGAGGGCAAGCTGGAAGGAGACGGGTGCGGCGGCCGAGACCATCGCCCAGACGGCGCGGCCCGACGTCAGCGAATTGCCGAACTGGCCGTGCAGCAGGTTCCAGATGTAAAGGCCGAACTGCTCGATGAAGGGCCTGTTGAGGCCGGCACTTTCACGGATGGCTTCGATGCGCTGCGGATTATAGGCGACGTCGCCCGGCGCGCGCAGGAAGATCAGCTTGATCGGATCGCCGGCGCCATAGAAGGCCAGCGCGTAAACGGCCAGCATCACCACCAGAACGGACGGAATCCAGATGGCAAACCGGGTTAGCACGTAGCGCAGCAAGGCCACCTCCCACCTGTTGTTCGATGCGGTCCGTCTAAAGCAAGGCAGATCGCATCTCTTCGTCTTGAAACTTGCGCGAAGGCCTTGCAGCCTTCGCGCGCTTATTGCCAGGAACGATAATTCCCAATCAGCCGATGGAGATGTTCCAGGGTTCGGCGATCTGCCAGTCGAGGTTCTTCTCGAGTCCCGTGACCTCCTTGGTGGCCCAGCGCGACATCGCCTGAGAATACCATGGAATGAAGGCCCAATCCTCGCGGAACGCCTTCTGGGCTTCCTGGGCGAGAGCAACGCGCTGCGGATCATCCGCAGCCTTGGTCGCCGCTTCGGCAAGGGCGCTGTCGACCTTGTCGTTCTTGTATCCGCCGAGCTTGTTCTGCGCGTTCGACGAGGTCGAGGCGATGCTGCCCGTGAGATAGGAAACGGCGTCCGGGACACGGGTGCCGACGTCGTCGCGGAAGATCTGGACCGAGTTTTGATCCGGACCGGCATAGGAGTCTTGCTGCGGCTTCATGTCGACGGCAGTGATGCCGAGGTTCTGGCGCCACTGCTCGGCGATGAACTGGGCGGCGGCCTGAATGGCCGGCGCCGAAATGCCGACGAACAGGATCTTCGGCAGGCGCTCGGGCCCGCCATAGCTCGATTCGGCAAGCAGCTTCTTTGCGGCTGCCGGATCATAGGGAAAGGCCTCGAAGCCGGAATTGTCGGCGCCGGGAACCGAATTGAGGATCTGGTCGGCCTTCTTGTGCGGCCCATCCGGGTAGGACGCCTTGAACAGGCCGTCGCGGTCGACCGCCATGATCAGTGCCTGGCGGACCTTCGGATCGTCCATCGGCGCGCGGGAGATGTTGAACCAGAAGTGCTGGCTGGTCGGGATCAGCGGGCCGGCCGAGAATTCCGGGCCGAGATCCTGGATGATCGTCGAGGTGACGAGCTCGGTATGGGCGTTGAACTCGCCCGACTTGATCAGCGACGTGGCGGTGACATTGTCCTCGATCGAGGTGATGTCGATGCGGGCAAGCTTCGGCTTCTGCCCAAAGAAGTTCTCATTCGGCTCGAAGGTGATCTTGCCGGCATCGATATCGATGCTCGTCAGCTTGAAGGGGCCGGAGAAGACCGGATTGTTCTCCGGCTTGTACCAGTCGATGATCTCCTCGCCGTCGCTGCCGCGCGACTGCGACGCCTTGGTGATCGGTGCGATGTGGTTGGCGAGGCGCATGAAGAAGATCGGATCGGCGGCGGCCAGCGTCACGACGACGGTCCCCTCGTCTGGTGTCGCGACACCGGTGAGCTCGTTGCCCGAGCCGGCGGCGATTTCGGCGTAGCCTTTGACCTTGCTCAGTACCTGGTCGGCGCGCTGGCTCTTGGTGTTCGGCATCGAGGCGACTTCCCACGATCCCTTGACGTCGGCCGAGGTGATCTTGCTGCCGTCGGAGAAGACGGCCTTCGGGTCGATCTTGAAGGTCCAGACTGTGTTGTCGGCCGATTCCCAGCTGGTGAAGACGTAGGGCTTGATATTGCCCTGACTGTCGAAATACATCGGCGAAGCCCACCAGATCGAGTTCCAGCGGAACGTTCTGCCGCCGCCGCGCAACGGCGACCAATCCTGGTCGAAGGCCGGATGGGCGACCTTCAGGACCTGGCCTTCGTCGGCGAGCACGATGCGGGCATTCATCCCGAAGACGGTCAGCCCGACGCCGGCGGCAAGGCCGAGCTTCAGCGCGTTGCGGCGCGATAGATTGGTTTTATCCGATTGATCAAAAGACATGGCATTCCTCCCAGGTGAAATCGGCAGCGCTCTCCCTGCGCTGCCAGGCGCAGCACAATCCGTCGCCTATCGTTCTCTCGTTATTGTAAATATGTCAACAAAAAATCATGATTTTCACTAGAACAAAATTTATCTCTAAAAAAAGAACAATAATTACAACAAGATAAATTTTCTGCTTCACGTCAAGCCATTTTGTCTTCTTGACAAAAGCGCCGCAATGGAAAAGTTCTTAGCACTCCATCGCAGACAGATGCATGACAATCGGGCGCAGTCGCGCGGTTCGGACACGGATCGCCAAGCCAGGACGCACCGAAGGAGGAGAAATGAGCCATCACAGGATCACCGGCGTCTTCAGCGCGGCCGCAACGCCGCTGACGGCTGACGACACGCCGGATTTCGCGCTTTTCACCGACCATTGCCGGCAGCTGCTGGCCGAGGGATGTCACGGCGTGGCCCTGCTCGGCACGACCGGTGAGGCCAATTCCTTCTCCGGTAGCGAGCGGCGCGCCATTCTGGAAGCGGCTGTGAAGGCCGGCATTCCGGCCGACAGGCTTTTGCCGGGCACCGGCGTCGTCGCCATTCCGGAGACCGTGGAACTGACACGGCACGCGTTGTCGCTCGGTGTCACCAAGGTGGTGATGCTGCCGCCCTTTTATTACAAGGGCGTCTCCGACGACGGCCTCTTCGCTGCCTATTCGCAAGTGCTGGAAAAGGTCGCCGACACCCGCCTGCGGGTCATCCTTTATCATATCCCGCAGGTTTCGGGCATTCCGCTGTCCATTCCGCTGATCGGCCGGCTGATTGCGGCCTTCCCGGAAACCGTCGTCGGCATCAAGGAATCGGCCGGCGATTTCAACAACATGCAGGCCATCATCGCCGCTCATCCCGGCTTTTCTGTCCTGGCCGGCGCCGATCCGCTGCTGCTGCCGCTCATGAAGGCCGGCGGCGCCGGCTGCATCACCGCCACCTCCAATCTGGTGGCGGATTCGCTCCGCACCGTTTACGACCATGTTCATGACGAGGCGCGCAGCGCCGATGTCGAGGCGGCGCAGGCGCGCATCAACGCCTATCGCACGCTTTCCAACTCCTACGTCCAGATCCCGACCATCAAGGCAATGGTCGGGCTGAAGACGGGCAATCCCGCCTGGAAGCGCACGCGCGCGCCGCTGATGCCGCTCGCCGAGGCGGATTATGCCGCACTCGCCGATAGCTACGCCAAACTGCCTTGAGGAGATCCGCCATGACATTTACCGGCCTGCCTCCGGAAGCCGTGCCCGCTCTGATGACCGGGACCGTCACCCCTCACCCCTCTGTCGCAGGCCGCGCCGATGCCTACCTGCCCTCGCCCTGCATTCAGAACCATGCAGCAAATCTCGCCTTTCTGCCCGACGGGACGCTGACCTGCGTCTGGTTCGGCGGCACGATGGAGGGCATGGGCGACATCTCGATTTACATGTCGCGGCTGGCCCCGGGCTCCGATCGCTGGTCGGAAGCAGAAAAGATGAGCGACGATCCTGAGAAATCCGAGCAGAACCCATTGATTTTCAACGCTCCGGACGGAAAGATATGGCTGCTCTACACATCGCAGACCTCCGGCAACCAGGATGGCTCGATTGTCAAATGCCGGATATCCGATGACGGCGGCAAGACATTCGGCCCGGTCCGAATCCTCTGCGACAGCCCCGGTACCTTCGTTCGCCAACAGATCGTCGTCAACGACCGGGGCGACTGGCTGCTGCCGATCTTCCGCTGCGTCGGCCTTGCGGGCCAACGCTGGAGCGGCGATGCCGATACGGCAGCGGTGCTGATCTCGCGCGACGGCGGCGCGAACTGGCAAATGGTCGATATTTCGGACAGCATCGGCGCCGTGCACATGAACATCCTGTCGCTTGGCGGCGACGAGATGATCGCCTTCTACCGCAATCGTTTCGCCGAAACCATACTGTCGAGCCGATCGGCGGATGGCGGCGAAACGTGGAGCCCGCCAGAGCCGACCGAACTGCCGAACAACAATTCCTCGATCCAGGCCACCGTTCTGGATGATGGAGGGATTGCAATGGTTTACAACCATTCGAATGCGACGATGTCGGATGCGCGACGCCAGTCTCTCTACGACGAAATCGAGGGGGACGAGGCTGGAGAGAGCGCTGCTATCGTTGCCGATACCGGCCGCAAGGCGGTCTGGGGTGTTCCGCGCGCGCCGCTCAGCCTGGCGATCTCGAGGGATGGCGGCAGGACCTTCCCGCATCGCATGGATCTCGATACGGGCGACGGCTTCTGCCTCAGCAACAATTCCAAGGATTCGCTGAACCGCGAATTCTCCTACCCCTCGGTCATTGAGGGCAGCGATGGCACGCTCCATGTCGCCTACACCTATTACCGGCGCGCCATCAAATATGTGCGGCTCGCCCCGCAAGCGCTGCCGTAAGCAAGATGCCGGCCTGAAATTGTAAATCTGCTTGTCCGATCCGGCGTGAGAGGATGCGGGACACAGAGAGATTGGCCGGTCACGCCGAGGATTTGACAACAGATTTGGGCTCTCCGCCACCGACATGATGGCGGCTGGCCCTTTCACTGCCCACCCCATCCAACAACATCATAAATATTTGATTTTTAAGCTTATACTGGCACATTTCGATCCGCTGAAATCTGTTTTTCGGCACGGTCGGCAATAAAATATCCCCTAGCCGGGAATGCTGGCTTGACATTGATCTTACAACTTTACAATAAATGGGTTAACACTATTGCCGCAAGATCTTGCAGGAGGACTGGTTCATGGCCAGCTTGGATTCGCCAATCACGATCATTCGGCCGCATCTGATCGAATTCGGCATCGGCACGGCGGCAAAGCTCGGCAAATGGGCCGCCGAAAAGGGCTATAGGCGCACGCTTGTCATCTCCGACGCTTTCAATGCCTCGCGCATCGACCTGCTGGAATTAAAGGGCGAGGTGACGGTCTTTGCCGAGGTGACGCCCGAGCCGGATACGGCCAACCTCGAAAAAGTCCTGGCGGCGGCGAACGGCGCCGACGCCGAGCTGATCGTCGGCTTCGGCGGCGGCAGCGCCATGGATCTGGCAAAGCTTGCCGCCGTTCTTGCCGGCTCGGCGCAGACGCTGCATGACGTCGTCGGCCCGAACAAGGTGCAAGGACCGCGCAAGGCAGCGCTCGCCCAGGTGCCGACGACATCGGGCACCGGCAGCGAGGCCGGCATCCGCGCGCTCGTCACCGACCCCAGGACGATGGCCAAGCTTGCCGTCGAAAGCCTGCATATGCTGGCCGACATCGCCGTCATCGATCCGGCCCTGACCTTCAGCGTGCCGGCCCGCACCACGGCCGCCACCGGCGTCGACGCCATGGCCCATTGCGTCGAGGCCTTCACCAATCGCAAGGCTCATCCGATGGTCGATATCTACGCGATCGAGGGAACGCGGCTGGTCGGCAAATATCTCGCCCGCGCCGTCAGGGACGGCGACGACGCCGAAGCGCGCGCCGGCCTGTCGCTCGCCTCGCTCTATGGCGGCTTCTGCCTCGGCCCCGTCAACACCGCCGGCGGCCATGCGCTCGCCTATCCGCTCGGCACGCGCTGGCATGTGGCGCATGGTGCGGCCAATGCGCTGATCTTCCCGCATGTGCTCGCCTTCAACACGCCGGCCGCACCGGAGAAGACGAAAGCGGTGATGGCAGCGCTTGGGCGTCAAACCTCGGAAAACACTGCATCCGTGTTCGATGCGGCCTACGCTTTCTGCGCCGAACTCGGCATCGAGATGAAACTGTCCGGGCTCGGCGTACCGGAAAGCGATCTCGACGCCATGGCCGACGACGCTTTTGCCATCCGGCGCCTGCTCGACAACAATCCGCGTGACCTCACCCGCGCCGACATTCGCTCGATTTACGCAGCCGCCTTTTAGGCGGCACGGTTTTCAGAAGGGACTTTGATGATGGACAGGAATGCGAAAGTCGCCGTCACGCTCGGTGATCCCGCCGGCGTCGGCCCAGAGGTGATCGTCAAGGCCCTGGCGGCTCTTCCGAGCGACGAGCGCCGCGATTTCGTCATCATCGGCAATGTCGAAGCGCTGGAACGCGCCGACCGCGTCAGTGGCACCGGCCTGAAATTCGGGCCTGCCGATGCCCCCGGCGATGACAGGATCGCCGTCGATGAAGTTCCGCTCGGCGCGGCCCTGCCCGAGATCGGCAAGGTCAGCCCCATCGCCGGCGATGCCTCGGTGCGCTACATCACCCGTGCCGTCGATCTCGCCATATCAGGACAAGCCGATGTCATCGTCACCGCGCCGATCAACAAGGAGGCGATGAACCTTGCCGGCCATCACCATGACGGCCATACCGGACTTCTCGCCCATCTCACCGGCTCGAAAAGCTCCTTCATGCTGCTTGCTTCCGAGCGGCTGAACACCATCCATGTCTCGACCCATATCTCGCTGAAGGGCGCGATCGAGCGCGCCAAGACCGAGCGGGTACTCGCCACCATCGAAGCCGGCCACAATCATTTCCTGCGTCTCGGCAAAAAGGCGCGCATCGCGGTTGCCGGCCTCAATCCGCATTGCGGCGAAAACGGCCTGTTCGGCACCGAGGACATGGAATTCCTGGCGCCGGCGGTCGAGCAGGCCCAGGCCAAGGGCATCGACGTCGTCGGCCCGATCTCCGCCGATACGGTCTTCGCCCGCGCCTATAATGGCGCCTTCGACCTCGTCATCGCCCAATATCACGATCAGGGCCACATCCCGATCAAGCTCGTTGCCTTCGAAACGGCGGTCAACGTCTCGCTCGGCCTGCCGATCGACCGCGTCTCGGTCGACCACGGCACCGCTTTCGACATCGCCGGCACCGGCAAGGCCAATCACGTCAACATGCTCTCAGCCATCGCCTATGCCCGGCTGATGGCGCGCTCGCCGCGGTAGGAGGCGTGAATGCCACGCCCCTTTTCTGGCGAGCAATTTGCCCTATTTTGATTTGTTTCCGGAGCGGACCATCCGTTCGCACGGATGAGCGGGGCGTGCTTCATCATCATCCACTTGAGCGCCTTGACCGGAATCCCCGGAACCGCCCAGCGCGGACAGTAGCCGAAGGATATTTCCCCAGCATTGGTGAAGCTGGTTTCCAGCGCGGAACCGGGCGGGCGATCGACCACGGTCACTTCATGCGCTTCTCTGGCGAGATGGTAAGCCGTTGCGACGCCGATAATTCCAGCGCCGAGAACGATGATTTTTATGTTTTCCTTCGATAATCCTTCGAGATGCCCGGTGTTTTCGCGCGGCTGTCAGATCGCCGATGCACGGCTTCGCTCGATATAGATTTGCCGAAGCCGGGCCGCCGTCGAACCCGGTTTTCCCAGACCGACAATCCGCCCGTTGATTTTGACAACCGGGCTCACCAGGCCGGATGCGGAGGTCGAGAAAGCCTCGGTGGCATTCTCGGCTTCCTCAACGGTAAAGGGACGCTCCTCGATCTTCAGTTGAAGATCCAGCGCGCATTGCAGAACGACCTCCCGCGTGATCCCATGCAGGATGTCGGTCGAGAGATCCCTCGTCACGATCGTCCCTTCCGGGGTGACGATATAGGCGTTGTTCGACGATCCCTCGGTCACGAAACCATCCTTCACGAGCCAGGCATCGTCGGCACCGCGTGATTTGGCCTCCATCTTGGCCATTGAAGGGTAGAGAAGCTGCACGGTCTTGATATCGCAGCGCCGCCACCGCATGTCCTCCACAGTGACGACATGCTGCCCGCGTTCGGCGAGCGGGCTGTCGACGAGCGATTTCTTCTGCGTGAAGAGCACGACGGTGTTCGGCGTCTCCTTGGCAGGGAAGAGAAAATCGCGGTCGGCGGCTCCGCGCGTCACCTGCAGATAGACCAGACCCTCCACGATATCGTTCTGGCGGATCAGTTCGCGGTGGATATCGAGCAATTCCTCATCGCTGAGTGCGAAAGCCATGCCGAGCTCGCCGAGCGACCGGCGCAGGCGGCGCATATGGCCGGCAAAATCGACGAGCTTGCCGTCGAGCACGAGTGTTACTTCATAGACTCCGTCGGCAAACAGAAAGCCCCGATCGAAGACCGAAACCCGAGCTTCGGTTTCAGGCAGATAGTTCCCGTTGACATAGACTTGGCGCATGAGATCAACCCCATAAAGATGCAGGTGGCGGCTCCATCAGCGAGCCTTCGTAGTGAATTGGCGTGTCGCGGTCCCTTGCCAGCAGGAGCGGGCCGTCGAGATCGACATATCTGGCGTCCTGCGCAAGCAGGAAGGCCGGCGCCATGGCAAGCGAGGTACCGAGGGTGCAGCCGACCATGATGTCAAAACCAGCCGCCAGGGCTTCCCGCTTGAGCTCCAGCGCCTCGGTGAGCCCGCCGGTTTTGTCGAGCTTTATGTTGATGGCGTCATACTTGCCATTCAGTTCTTCCAGGGAAAGCCGGTCACGGCAGCTGTCGTCCGCACAGACCGGGAGCGGGCGCTCGATCTCTCCCAGGCCATGGTCCGCACCGGCAGGCAGAGGCTGCTCCACCATGACGACTCCGAGCCGGATAAATGCCGGTGCGAGATCGAGATATCGTTCGATAGTGCAACTCCCGTTGGCATCGGCGATCAACGTCGAGTGCGGAGCAGCGGCACGCACGGCTTCGATACGCGCCAGATCCGTTTCCGAACCCAGCTGAACCTTTATGAGCGGGCGATGCGCATTCCTGGCCGCCGCTTTCCGGAGGACATCCGGCGCGGCAAGGGATAGCGTGTAGGCCGTGTTCAAGCGCACAGGCGGCGCAAGCCCGGCCAACTGCCACGCCCGAACGCCCTTTTTCTTCGCCTCGAGGTCCCAGAACGCACAATCAAGCGCATTGCGTGCAGCGCCGGGCGGCAGACGCAGTTGCAACGCATTCCGGTCCAGCCCGTGGCGCAAGTCCGGTCGGATCGACTGGATGGCTTCGACCACATTCTCGACGGTCTCGCCGCCGCGCACCCAAGGTCTGGATTCGCCGCGGCCGCAAACATCACCATCGCGGAGTTCAACGGTCACGACGCGGATTTCAGACCGCGCCCCGCGCGCCAGAGCGAAAGCGCCGGCGACGGGGAAACGGTTTTCGGTGACATAAAGCGAAAGCCCGGTCATGACACTCCCCAGCATTCATTCGGCTCTTTGGCCCCATAGACGAGCGACGCTGCCGCCGACCGTAGTCTGGTTCCACCGCGAAGACTGGTTGGCGACGGAAAATTGCGCATCTCCACCATCGTCGTGCGGCCTCAAAGGATTTGCCCGAGAAAGGCTTTCGTGCGCGGGTCCTGGGCATTGTCGAAGAAGCTCGCAGGCGGACCATGCTCGACGATCACGCCGCGATCTGTGAAATAGATGTGGTCGGCGACTTCGCGGGCAAAGCCCATTTCATGGGTGACCAAGATACAGGTCATGCCCTCGGCCGCGAGTTCCTTGATGGTGATCAGCACTTCCTTGACCGTTTCGGGATCGAGCGCCGCCGTGACTTCGTCGAACAACATCACATCGGGCTGCATGGCGAGCGAACGGGCGATCGCCACGCGTTGCTGCTGGCCGCCGGACAACTCGCCGGGATAGGCGTTTTCCTTTCCCTCCAGTCGCACCTTCCTGAGGAGCGCACGGGCGCGGACTTCCACCTCCCGTTTCGGCTGGCCGAGCACCTTGACGGGCGCCATCATCACATTCTCGAGCGCCGTCTTGTGCGGAAAGAGGTTGTATTGCTGGAAGACCATGCCGACCTTGCGCCGCAGCGCCAGCTTGTCGAGCTTCGGATCGTGGACCTCCTGTCCCTCGACCTTGATCGAGCCGTCGTGGATATCTGCAAGCGCATTGATGCAGCGGATGAGGGTCGACTTACCCGACCCCGAGGGGCCGATGATGCAGACCACGTCGCCTTTCATGATATCGAGCGAAATGCCTTTGAGCACTTCGAAATCGCCGTAGGATTTGCGGACGTCTTTGATCGACACGATCGGCTGTTCGGCGGTCCAGGGAGTGTTGTCGCTCATGGGCAGTTCCTTCAGAGTTTCACTGCGAAGCGCTTCTCGAGCGACAGCGTCAGGCGGGCGATGGGGTAGCAATAGGCAAAGAAGACGATCAGCGCGAAGCCGTAGAAGGGAACCAGCAGAGAGGGATGGTTGCCTTCCGCCTCCATGGCCTGGCGGGTGAGCGCGATGATTTCCGTCACGCCGAGCAGGGAGACCAGGGGAGTGGCCATGGTCATGATGGCGTACCAGTTCATCCACGGCGGGATCATCCGCTTGAAGCATTGCGGCAGGATGATCTGCCAGAGCGTTTGGGTGCGGCTGAAGGCGAGCGATTCCGCAGCTTCCCACTGGCCGCTCGGAACCGACCCGATGGCGCCCCGGACGATCTCGGCGATATTGGCCATGACCGGCAAGCTGAGCCCGAATACCGCCTTCATCCAGTCCGGAACCGGAACGATCGCTCCGCCGATCCGCACTTCGAAGGGGAGCGACAGCATGACGACGAAGAGCAGCACCAGCCAGGGCGAGTTGCGAAAGAGCTGGACCGTGAGCCACGAGAAGAAGCGCACGGCTTTGTTTCGCGATACCCGCCCGAGCCCGAGAAAGACGCCGGCAATCGTACCGAACACCATCGTCAGAAAGCTGATGAGGATATTCAGGACGAAGCCCTTGGTGAGGAGGAGGGGCATCCATTTCACCAGGATGGCGAAGACATGCTGGCCGCTATAAGTGGTTTGCGCGAGGGCATGCGCCGGCCAGAGAAGCATGACGGCTGCAAGCACGGGAAGCGTCCAGCCGGGCATCGAGTCGAGCCAGCGGGACAGGCCGAGCATATCGGTTTCCAGCGGCTTCGGCGGCAGGAGCACAGGAAGATCGGTTTGACCGTTGTGGAGGGAGTGATTCGTGAAACCGGACATTATCGCCCTCCCCCAAAGCCTGGAATGCGGAGCGCGCGCTCCCAGCGGTTCATCGCAAGAGCCAGTGCGCCGACGAGAAGAATGTACGAGACGAACAGGACCGTCATCGCGGCATTCTGCGCCGAGGCGTAGTCGTTCCAGATCGAGACCATCTGATAGAGCAGTTCCGGCACCGCAATGGCGATGGCCTGCGTCGTCGTCTTCACGAGATTGACCAGGTTGTTGTTGAGCGCCGGCAAGCTCACGCGAAGGGCAAGCGGCAGCACGACATAGGCATAAGTCTGCAGCCGGTTCATGCCGAGCGCCTCGCAGGCCTCCTTCGTCGTCTGCGGAATGGCTTCGATACCGGCCCGGAAGATTTCGACGTTGAAGGCGCCGGCGAAGAAGGAAAGCGAAACGATCGCCCAGCCGATATTCGAGATGACAGGCTCTTCGGTCCAGCCGTCAGTCCCGGTGATCGTCGGAGTGAACTGGCCGAGCGCAAAATAGAAGAACAGAAGCTGGATCATCGGCGGTGTGTTGCGGAAGAGCTGAATATAGCCCTGCGTCAGCCAGCGCACGAAAGGCGACGGCGCACCCTGCGCCCAGGCACCCAATATGCCGATGATGAGGCTCAGCGCGACGCACGCCACCGAAAGCTCGACCGTCACGGCAAGACCGCCGACGAAACGCGCCCATTGCGACGGCTCGTAGAAGAAGATGAAATTCCACTTCGGATGGGTCTGCGCCAGCTCCCTAAAGAAGCTCTGGACGATTTCGATCATGGTGTTCGGATCCGCAAGGCATCAGGAAAGCCGCCGGCCATTGGGGAATGGCCGGGGCAGCACGTCAGGAGGCGGCCTACTTGGCCAGCCAGTCCCTGAAGCGTTCCTTCTGACCACTCAGGAAAGCGCTTTCCTGGATGCCCCATTTCTTCTCCAGCTCCATCAGGCGGCCGGACTGGAGCCAATTGAACTCCATGCCGGACATGAAGCGGCCGAAGACGCATTCGCGCTCGGCAAGCGGCACAGCAAGCGCCCAGGGATTGTCGTTTTCGGTCTTGAGCGGCATTTCGTAATCGGCATAGTCACCGGAAGCGAGATCGGCGGCGATCGAGGAATCATCGAACACCCAGGCCATGCACTTCTTGTCGCGCAACCCCTGCTTGGCCGCAGCGTTGTTGTCGAAGGCGATGATCTTGGCGCCGTAGTGCTCTTCGATCGCCTTGTTGTGGAACGAGCCCTGCAGGCCGCAAACGGGCTTGTCCTTGAGCTGCGACCACTCCTTGATGCCGAGCGCCTTGGGCGCCATGATATTCGTGCCTGACGTATAGTAGTTCGGCAGCACCACGCCGACGATGTCGCGGCGGTCCTTGCGATCGCTCATCGTTGCGATCATCAAATCGATCTTGCCCTGTTCGAGGAACTGCATGCGGTTGGAGGACTGAACGCCGACGAGTTCGAGCTCGACGCCGATCGTGTGCGCCACTTCCTCTGCCATGTCCGCTTCCATGCCGACCAGCTTGCCGTCCGTGTCGATGAAGCCCCAGGGCTTGGCGTCCGACTTGATGCCGACGACGATCTTGCCGCGCTCCTTGATCTTGCCCCAGGTTTCGTTGACGCAGGAGGCCGCATAGGCCGGCGCCACGCCGGCGAGCGCGGTCGAGCAGACCAATACCGCGGAGGTCAGGATATTCGTAATCGTTCGCATGCTTCGTTCACCCTCTATGTTCTTCTGAAAAGGCATTCTCGCGGGCGGTGTTTCCCGTCCTTGATGGGCAACGTGGCAGGCAGGCCGCATTGTGGCAAATGCCGTTTTCCTCTAGGTTATGCAAAAATTGCATGAGGGTGCGCAATGGAATTGAACTGGCTCGAAGACTTCATGGAACTCGCCGCGGTCCGGAATTTCTCCACCGCGGCCGCCGCCCGCCATGTCACCCAGCCAGCCTTTAGCCGCCGCATCCGGGCACTGGAGAACTGGATCGGCACGGAACTGATCGACCGCAGCTCCTATCCGGTCAGGTTGACCGGCGCCGGTGAGACGTTTCTTGAGTCCAGCCGCGAACTGATGCGCGAAATCTACCGGGTTCGGGATGAATGCCGGCAGCAAGCGCGCGCCGGTATCGAGGCGGTCACCTTCAGCGCGCTCCACACGATCGCGCTCAGCATCTTTCCCGATCTGCTGACGGCGATCGAGGAACGCACTGGCCCCTTCATCACCCGTATGCATGCGACGGACTTCTACGACTGCGTGGAGTCGCTTGCGCTCGGCCGCTGTGACATCGCCTTTTGCTACTCCCACGAACTCGGCCCGCCAGTGCTGCAGACCGGACAGTTTGCGTCCAAAATCATCCGGATCGATCCGTTCTACCTTGTCAGCAAGGCCGATCAGGAAGGAAATCCGATCATCGACCCGGCAAGCTGGCCGAAAAACAAGGACATACCCCTGGTCGCCTATTCATCCGACTGCTTTCTCGGAAAGGTACAGAGTCAACTCATGCTCGACATGCAGAAGGCAGGATCGAGTTTCCGTGCAACCTACGAGAACTCGATGTCAGAAGCCATCAAGCGCATGATCCTCGCAGGAAAGGGCATTGGCTGGCTGCCGGAAAGCGCCGCAGTCCGCGAGATAGAACAGAACGAACTCTGCATCATTGACAGGAAACCCACAGAGGTCAGCCTGAACGTCCTCGCCATCCGCCGGCAAGGCGTCGGCTCGGCGACTCAGGAGCGATTCTGGTCAAATTTGCGTGGCCTTTGAACAACCGGGCCTATGTTGGCTTCGAGAAGCCCATAGGTGTTGGCGACATTGGCCGCAATTTCAACGAAAGAAGACTGTGGGCTGCGCCTGAGTTTCTATTCAACGGTTCAGTGACCTGGCTGTCGCTACCCCGCCGCGGTATCCGAGATCATCCGCGACACAGCATTCTTCCAGCCGATGATCTTGGCCTGCCGCTCGCCCTCCGCCATCAAAGGATTGAAGCGGCGGTCGCAGGCCCAGGCCTTGGCAAATTCATGCTTGCCCGGCCAGATGCCGGCCTTCGAGCCGGCAAGCCAGGCGGCACCAAGTGCCGTCGTCTCGCGGATCGCCGAGCGGTCAACCGGGTTTCCGGTCATGTCGGCCAGGCACTGCATCGTCCAGTCCGAAGCCGCCATGCCGCCGTCGACGCGCAGCACGGTTTCCAGCTGGTTGACACCCCAGTCCTTCTTCATCGCCACCAGCAGGTCGAGCGTCTGATAGGCGACGGATTCGAGCACGGCGCGGGCAAATTCCGCCGGTCCGCTGTTTCGCGTCAGGCCGAAAATCGCGCCGCGCGCGGCCGGATCCCAATAGGGGGCGCCGAGACCGGTGAAGGCCGGAACGATATAGACCTGCTGTCCGGGATCGGCCTTGGCGGCAAGCACCCCCGCCTCTGACGCCTGCTCGATGATGCCGAGGCCGTCACGCAGCCATTGCACGGCCGCACCGGCGATAAAAATCGAGCCCTCGAGCGCATAGGACGTCTCGCCGTCGAGCCGGCAGGCGATGGTCGTCAGCATCCGGTTGGAGGAGGAAACGCGGTCCCGGCCGGTGTTGAGCAGAGCGAAACAGCCGGTGCCATATGTGGATTTCATCATGCCGGGCTCGAAGCAGGCATTGCCCACGGCCGCCGCCTGCTGGTCGCCGGCGACCCCGAGGATCGGAAGCTCGGCGCCGAACAGAGCCTTGTCGACACGGCCGAAATCATCGGCGCATTCCCTGACCTCCGGCAGCATCGCTGTGGGAATACGGAGAATGCCGAGAAGCTCCTCGTCCCATGCGCCGTCATCGATATTGTAGAGCAGCGTTCGCGACGCGTTGGTCGCATCGGTGGCGTGCACACGGCCGCCCGTCAGATTGTAGATCAGCCAGCTGTCGATCGTGCCGAAGCAGACATCGCCCGCTTCCGCCTTCTCCCGCAAGCCGCCGACATTGTCGAGCAGCCAGCGCAGCTTGGTGCCGGAGAAATAGGGGTCGAGCAACAGGCCGGTTTTGGCGGAAAACAGCTTCTCATACCCATCGGCTTTCAGGCTCTCGCACATTTCGGCGGTGCGCCGGTCCTGCCAGACGATCGCGCGGTGAAGCGGAGCGCCCGACCGTCGATCCCAGACAACCACCGTCTCGCGCTGATTGGTGATACCGATCGCGGCTATGTCGACAGCCTTAAGACCGGCATCGGCGATCGCCTTGCGCGCTGTGTCGACGACGGAGCGCCAGATTTCCGCGGCATCGTGCTCCACCCAACCAGGCTGCGGATAATATTGCGTGATCTCCGCCTGAGCGGAGCCTGCCATTTTCATGTCGCCGTCGAAGATGATCGCACGCGAGGACGTCGTGCCCTGATCGATCGAAAGAATATAGCCGCTCATATCCGTCTCCGGCTCGCACGAGATCGCTCCGCCTGCCGGCGATCGGCAGGACGCGGATGTTTCATGAGAGATAGATTGTGGGTGCCACCGGCTTGTCGCCGGTGGCAGGAAGGGATGGCCGGAGGCCTCGTTGCCTCCGGCCTGGTCCGCCTTACTTCTTCTGCCAGCTCTTGACGAGTTCGTCGTAGTTGACGGTGAGCGGCTTGTCCTTCTCGTTCTCGATCTTCAGCTGCGGAGCGAGGTTGCCCTTCTTCACCGCATCGGCGTTCCAATAAGCGAGATCATGCTCTTCGGCGAGCTTCGGGCCGATGTCGCCCTGGACCTTGGCGCGTTCGAGGCGCTGGAGCACCTTTTCCTGCTCTGAGCACAGCGAGTCCATCGCCTCCTGCGCCGTCTTGGCGCCGGAAGAGGCGTCGCCGATCGCCTGCCACCAAAGCTGTGCGAGCTTCGGATAGTCGGGAACGTTCGTACCGGTCGGCGACCACTGCAGGCGGGCCGGCGAACGGTAGAATTCGACGAGGCCGCCGAGCTTCGGCGCGCGGTCGGTGAAGGACTTATGATCAAGCGTCGACTGGCGGATGAAGGTCAAGCCGACATGGCTCTTCTTCACGTCGACGGTCTTCGACGTCACGAACTGGGCATAGAGCCAGGCCGCCTTGGCGCGATCGTCGGGCGTGGACTTCATCAGCGTCCACGAGCCGGCGTCCTGATAGCCGAGCTTCATGCCGTCCTTCCAGTAGACGCCATGCGGGCTCGGCGCGAAACGCCATTTCGGCGTGCCGTCCGCATTGACGACCGGCAGGCCTTCCTTGACGAAGTCGGCGGTGAAGGCCGTGTAGGTGAACATCTGCTGGGCGACTTCGCCCTGCGAGGGGACCGGGCCGGATTCGGAGAAGGTCATGCCCTGGGCGGCAGCCGGTGCATAGGCCTTCATCCAGTCCAGATATTTCTGGATGGAATAGACTGCTGCAGGGCCGTTGGTATCGCCGCCGCGCGCGACGCACGAACCGACGGGACGGGAGTTCTCGTCAACCTTGATACCCCATTCATCGACGGGCTTGCCGTTCGGGATGCCCTTGTCGCCGTTACCGGCCATCGACAGCCAGGCGTCGGTGAAGCGCCAGCCGAGCGACGGATCCTTCTTGCCGTAGTCCATGTGGCCATAGACCTTCTTACCGTCGACTTCGCGGCCGGTGAAGAACTCGGCGATGTCCTCATAGGCCGACCAGTTGACCGGCACGCCGAGATCGTAGCCGTACTTCGCCTTGAAGTCGGCCTTGTTCTTCTCGTCGTTGAACCAGTCGTAACGGAACCAGTAGAGGTTCGCGAACTGCTGGTCGGGCAGCTGGTAGAGCTTGCCGTCAGGCGCCGTGGTGAAGGACTTGCCGATGAAGTCGTCGATGTCGATGCCCGGGTTGGTGACATCCTTGCCTTCGTTGGCCATCCAGTCGGTCAGCGAGCGGGCCTGCTGATAGCGCCAATGGGTGCCGATCAGGTCGCTATCGTTGATATAGGCGTCATAGATGTTTTCGCCCGACTGCATCTGCGTCTGCAGCTTTTCGACGACGTCGCCTTCGCCGATCAGGTCGTGGGTGATCTTGATGCCGGTGATGGCGGTGAAGGCCGGGGCCAGCACCTTGGATTCATATTCGTGTGTCGCGATCGTTTCGGAAACGACCTTGATGTCCATGCCGGCGAAGGGTTTCGCTGCATCGACGAACCACTGCATTTCCTTTTCCTGGTCAGCGCGGGGAAGCGTCGAGAGATCGCCGACTTCCTTGTCGAGGAAGGTCTTCGCCTCGTCCATGCCGGCATAGGCCGATGCGGTCATCGCCAGCAGCAAGCCTGCTGTCGTCGTCAATAAGTGCCGTCGCATAATATCCTCCCAGGGTTTGCGATTGCAGTCACATACTCAGGCGGCCAAGAACCCCCGGCCATCTGTCTTCACTTTGCCGTCACACGTAACGGAACACGCCGATGGCGTAGACCACGGAGATGGCAAGAGCCCACCACAGGTTGGGCCCAGCGAGCCCAAGCCATGCAAGATGAATGAAAGCGCTGCCCAGCAGCGAAACGAAGAGCCGGTCGCCGCGCGTCGTCTCGAAGCGCAGCACGCCTGTGCGCGGCGACCCGCCCGGCGAAAAATATTCCCAGACGCTCATGGCGATCAGAAGCGCCAGGATCGTCAGGAAGAACAGCGCCGTCGGCAGCGTCCAGGCCATCCAGGAAAAATTCATGACCGTCTCCTCCTCAAACGCGCCCGAGCGCGAAGCCCTTGGCGATGTAGTTGCGGACGAAATAGATGACGAGCGCGCCCGGAATGATGGTGAGCACGCCGGCCGCCGCCAGCACGCCCCAGTCCATGCCGGAGGCGGAAACCGTTCGCGTCATGATCGCCGAAATCGGCTTTGCCGCCGTCGTCGTCAGCGTGCGGGCAAGCAGCAGTTCGACCCAGGAAAACATGAAGCAGAAGAATGCCGCCACGCCGACGCCGCTTGCGATCAGCGGAATGAAGATCCTGATGAAGAAGCGCGGGAAGGAATAACCGTCGATATAGGCGGTCTCGTCGATCTCCTTCGGCACGCCGGACATGAAACCTTCGAGGATCCAGACGGCGAGCGGCACGTTGAACAGGCAGTGGGCAAGCGCCACGGCGATATGCGTATCGATCAGGCCAAAGGCCGAATAGAGCTGGAAGAACGGCAGCGCGAAGACCGCCGGCGGCGCCATGCGGTTGGTCAGCAGCCAGAAGAACAGATGCTTGTCGCCGAGGAAGCGGTAGCGCGAGAAGGCGTAAGCCGCCGGCAGCGCCGCAGCCACCGAGATCACCGTGTTCATCACCACGTAGATGATCGAGTTGATGTAGCCGTTATACCAGGACGGATCGGTGAAGATGACCGTGTAGTTGCGCAGCGTCGGGTTCGTCGGCCAGAGCGAGAAGGCGCCGGTGATCTCGGCGTTCTCCTTGAAGCTCATATTGACGAGCCAGTAGATCGGCAGGATCAAAAAGATGATGTAGATCGTCGGGACGAGCCAGGAGAGGCTGCCTGCAGGTTTGAATTTATTGGTCATGATTGCCCTCCCCTTAGCTCGCGTCGCTGCTGGTCATCACGGTGTAGAACACCCATGAAAGCAGCAGGATGATGAGGAAATAGATGATCGACATCGCCGCTGCCGGGCCGAGATCGAACTGGCCGACCGCCATCTTCACGAGGTCGATGGAGAGGAAGGTGGTCGAGTTGCCGGGGCCGCCGCCGGTGACGACGAAGGGCTCGGTATAGATCATGAAGCTGTCCATGAAACGCAGCAGCACGGCGATCAGCAGCACGCGCTTCATCTTCGGCAGCTGGATATAGCGGAAGACGGACCAGCGCGAGGCGCCGTCGATCTTGGCGGCCTGATAATAGGCATCGGGAATCGAGACGAGGCCGGCATAGCAGAGCAGCACGACGAGGCTCGTCCAGTGCCAGACGTCCATGACGATGACGGTGACCCAGGCATCGATCGGATCGCGGACATAGTTGTAGTCGAGGCCGATCGCTTCGAGGGTATGGCCGAGCAGGCCGATATCGACGCGCCCGAAAACTTGCCAGATGGTACCGACGACATTCCACGGAATGAGCAGCGGCAGCGCCATCAGCACCAGGCAGACGGGAACGCCCGGCCCTGATTTCGGCATGTTGAGCGCAATGAAGATCCCGAGCGGAATTTCCAGCGCCAGGATGATGAAGGAGAACAGCAGATTGCGCTGCAGCGCTTCCCAGAAGCGGTCGGAATGCAGCGTCTGGATGAACCAGTCGGTGCCGGCCCAGAAGAATTCGTTGTTGCCGAACGTATCCTGGACCGAGTAGTTGACGACGGTCATCAGCGGGATGACGGCCGAAAACGCCACGAGCAGCAGCACCGGCAGCACCAGAAACCAGGCTTTGTTGTTCCAAGTCTTCTGCATGGCTCAGGCCTCCCTGCCGACACGCCAGCTGTCGGCGTAGATGCTGATGGCGGACGGATCGAAGGTGACGCGGGCATCCGCGGGAATATCGTCGTCTTCAGAGACAACGATCGCGATCGGCTGGCCGGCGAAACGGGCGCGCACGATCTTCTGCCGGCCGATATCCTCGATCTTATTGATTGTAACAGGCATGCCCTCCCGCCCGAGGCGGATGAATTCGGGGCGAATGCCAAGTTCGGTCTTCACCGCGCCATTGGTATTCGGCGCATAATCCAGCGTCAGCACCTCGTCTCCGACCTTGACGGCGCTGCCGTCGATCTTTGCCGGCATGACGTTCATGCCCGGCGAACCGATGAAATAACCGACGAAAGTGTGGCTCGGCCGCTCGAAGAGTTCGGCCGGCGTGCCGATCTGGACGATCTGGCCGTCATACATGACGACGACCTTCTCGGCGAAAGTCAGCGCCTCGGTCTGGTCGTGGGTGACATAGACCATGGTGAAGCCGAACTGCTTGTGCAGCCGTTTCAGCTGCGAGCGCAGCACCCATTTCATGTGCGGATCGATGACGGTCAGCGGCTCGTCGAACAGGATGGCGTTGACGTCGTTGCGCACCAGCCCGCGGCCGAGCGAGATCTTCTGCTTCTGGTCGGCGGTCAGCCCCTGCGCCTTGCGCTTGGCCCAGCCGGCAAGGTCGATCATTTCGAGAATGTCGCGTACGCGCCGGTCGACATCGGGCTCGGCCACACCGCGATTGCGCAACGGGAAGGCGAGATTGTCGTAGACGGTCATCGTGTCGTAGATGACGGGAAACTGGAAGACCTGGGCAATGTTGCGGCTCTGCGTCGAGAGATTCGTCACATCCTTGCCGTCGAAGAGGATGCGGCCGTGCGACGGCTGCAGCAGACCCGAGATGATGTTGAGCAGCGTGGTCTTGCCGCAGCCGGAAGGACCGAGCAACGCATAGGCGCCGCCGTCGTTCCATTCGTGGTCGACTTCTTTCAACGAATAATCCTTCTCCGTCTGCGGATTGGCTCCGTAGGCGTGGCGGATATGGTCGAGCGTAATGCGTGCCATTGTGCTCTCCTATGCCTTTGCCGCTGCAGCGGCAGC
The DNA here is from genome assembly GCF_002531805.1 of Rhizobium sp. M1. Lineage (NCBI taxonomy): Bacteria > Pseudomonadati > Pseudomonadota > Alphaproteobacteria > Hyphomicrobiales > Rhizobiaceae > Rhizobium > Rhizobium sp. M1. The sequence goes on from NZ_NWSW01000031.1 coordinate 60,188, forward strand.
GTGGCCGACCGTGGCGATGGCGCGGCCATCGGCGCCGAAGGCCAAAAGGTGGCGCGTGTCCAGAAAGGCCTCGAGCTCCATGTCGGGATCGATGTCGTGAATGCCGTGCGCCAACATCACCCAGCGCACACCGTCATATTCCAGGTGAACGAAGCTCTCCGAACCGGTGATCTCGGAAACCAGCGTGCGCGCCTGCAGGCGGGCCGCATTGCCGGTCTGGGCTTGGAGGCCGAGATGATGCGGGTGAAAGGCGATGGTGACAGGACCGTCCGGCACAGCGGCCAGATGCGAGGGGACGGCAAGCGTGGCCCCGCTCGGGCGCGTGAAGATATCGCCCGATTTCATCACGTCGAGCGTGTTCAGCGGCGGATCGGCGAAGATGCCGGCGCTATCGAGATCGACGGGGCGGCGATAGACGTCGATGGTCGGCCCGAACTGGGTGACCCGACCTTCGTTCAGCGTTGCCGTGTTGCCGCCAAGCAGCAGCGCCTCGGACGGTTCGGTGGTGGCATAAACGAAGATCGCGCCCGACTGGGCAAAGATCTTCGGCAGTTCCTCGCGCAGTTCCTCGCGCAGCTTGTAATCGAGATTGGCGAGCGGCTCGTCCATCAGCACCAGGCTGGCATTCTTGACGAGGGCGCGGGCAAGTGCGGTGCGCTGCTGCTGGCCGCCGGAGAGGTGGAGCGGCGTGCGGTCGAGATAGGGCGTGAGCTTCAGAAGCTCGGCGGCCTTGCGCACGTCGCGGTCGATCGTGGCGGCATCCTTGCCCGAGATGCGCATCGGTGAGGCGATGTTCTCGTAGACGGTCAGCGCCGGGTAGTTGATGAACTGCTGGTAGACCATGGCGACGTTGCGCTTCTGCACCGGCATGCCGGTGACATCAGTGCCGTCGAAATGGACGGAGCCTGCGGTCGGGCGGTCGAGCCCGGCCATCAGCCGCATCAGCGAGGTCTTGCCCGACAGCGTCGGCCCGAGCAGGACGTTCAGCGTGCCGCGCTCGAGGACCAGATCGGTCGGATAGATGTGATAGTCCGCGCCCACCATTTTGGCGGCGTTTCGCAGTTCCAGCATTCCTGTTCCCGTGCCTCCACGCAGCGGGGATCACACGCCGCCTTATCCGGCCATCGCCGGTATGGCAGCCATGTACTCCTCCAGTGACTGAGCCTGCTCCTTCGAAAGGCGCAGACCATCCTTTGTTCTCCTCCACAGCACGTCTTCGGCGTGCCGGGCCCATTCATGTTCGACGAGATATCTGACTTCGGCTTCGTAAAGATCGCCGCCGAACAGCCGCCCGAGATCCTCGATGCCGCGGGCGTCGCCGAGCAGGGTCTCGGCCCGAGTGCCGTAGCGGCGCACCAGCCGGCGCGCATGCGGATCGGCAAGGAAGGCGTAACGGCGTTTCAGCTTGGCGACCTCGGTCTCATAGCCCTTGACGGCGAAATTGCCGCCCGGCAGATGGCTCTTGGCCGTCCAGGGGGCGCCTTTGACGCCGATCGCCGCACCGATCTTTTCCAACGCATGTTCGGACAGCCGGCGATAGGTGGTGAGCTTGCCGCCGAAGACGTTGAGCAGCGGCGCGGCAGCCCCTTCGCCATCCAGCTTCAGCACATAGTCGCGCGTCGCCTCCTGCGCCTTCGAGGCGCCGTCGTCATAAAGCGGCCGCACCGCCGAATAGGTCCAGACGATATCATCCGGCTTGACCGGTTCCTTGAAATATTCCGAGGCCGCATTGCAGAGATAGACCGTCTCCTCCTCGGAGATCCTGATATCCCTGGGATCGGCGGTGAAATCGCGGTCGGTTGTGCCGATCAGGGTGTAGTCGCCCTCATAGGGAATTGCGAAGATGATGCGATTGTCCGGGTTCTGGAAGAAATAGGCGCGGGGGTCGTCGAACTTCTTCTTGACGACGATATGGCTGCCTTGGACGAGGCGGACATTGTGGGCTTCGTTCTGGCCGAACGCGGAACGGATGACGTGATCGACCCATGGGCCGGCGGCATTGACCAGCATGCGGGCCTGATGGCTGTCGCTGCTGCCGGTGACGGTATCGGTCGTCTCGATATGCCACAGGCCGTTCTCACGCGTTGCCGAGACCACTTTGGTGCGCGGCAGGATGGTCGCGCCCTTGTCGGCGGCGTCGCGGGCGTTCAGCACCACCATGCGGGCATCGTCGACCCAGCCGTCGGAATATTCGAAAGCCTTGGTGAACAGCGCCTTCAGCGGCTTGCCGGCCGGATCGCGGCGCATATCGAGCACCGACGTCGCCGGCAGCAGCTTGCGGCCGCCGAGATGGTCGTAGAGGAAGAGGCCGAGCCGGATCAGCCAGGCCGGGCGAATACCGCCCTTGTGATAAGGCAATACGAAGCGCAGGGGCCAGATGATGTGCGGCGCCATTGCCCAGAGGATCTCGCGCTCCATCAGCGATTCACGCACCAGGCGGAATTCGTAGTGCTCGAGATAGCGCAGGCCGCCATGGATCAGCTTGGTGGCGCCGGATGAGGTGCCGGAAGCGAAATCGTTCATTTCCGCCAGCGCCACGGAATAGCCGCGCCCGACGGCATCGCGTGCGATGCCGCAGCCGTTGATGCCGCCGCCAATGACGAAAATGTCGTATATCTCCCGGCCCAATTGCCCCTCCGAGCCTGCTGCTGATTTCGCATCGCACAAAACTTGCGCGATTGCGAAAGTGACATTAGTTAAAACGAAAGAAATACGAATGTCAAACGAATGTTTGCGTGGGCCGGTCGGCCTAACGTGATCTGCTGCTCGTTTCGATCAGCTTCACATTGTTTTCCAGGCAGAGATTTCGGATCGATGGCACCGGACAGTGGTCGGTGATGAAGGTATGAACCTGGGTCAACTGGCCGATTCGAACCGGCGCGGTGCGTTCGAACTTCGTCGAATCGGCAACGAGAATGACGTGGCGGGCATTGGCGATGATCGCCTGCGCGACCTTCACCTCGCGAAAATCATAGTCGAGAAGCGCGCCGTCGACATCGATCGCCGAAGCCCCGATCACGGCATAATCGACCTTGAACTGGCGGATGAAATCGACCGCCGCTTCACCGACGATGCCGCCGTCCGAACCGCGCACGACCCCGCCGGCGATCACCACCTCGATTGCCGGAAAGAGACGCAACCTGTTGGCGACGTTGATATTATTGGTGATCACCATCAGTTCATGATGATTGGCGAGCGCCTCACCCACTGCCTCGGTCGTCGTGCCGATATTGATGAAGAGCGAGGCTCCGCTCGGGATCAGCTCGACGGCCGCAACGCCGATCGCCTGTTTTTCCGAAGCGGCGATCTGGCGGCGGGCCTCGTATTTGACGTTCTCGGTTCCGCTCGGAAATGTCGCGCCGCCATGGATGCGGGTCAGCACCTGCGCATCGCAGAGATCGTTCAGATCCTTGCGGATGGTCTGCGGCGTCACCGAGAAGCGGGAGGCAAGCTCCTCGACCAGAACCCTGCCGCTCGATTTCGCGATCGCCACGATCTCAGTCTGTCGGTCGGACAAGAACATCTGCGCCCCCTTTCGATCTGCTTTCGTTTTTAAAGAAAGCGAACGGCGGCGCAACGCCTATTTGTCGGCGGCGAGCTTTCGCCGCCGAATTTGGTGGTAGCGGCGCGGCCGTTACCGTTTCCGCATGAGGTTGACCACCAGAACGCCGAGGATCGCCATGATGCCGCCAATCGCCCCGAGTGCCGTCGGCGTCTCGCCCAGCCAGACGAATCCGATCAGCGTTGCGACCGGCGGGACGCCGTAGAGGAAATTCGAGGCGCGCGCCGCCGTCAGCCGCTTCAATGCGATGGCCCAGGTGAGATAGCCGATCGCCGTCGGGAAGATAACGAGATAGGCCACGCCCCAGTTGACCTCCGCCGGTGCGGCGGCCAGCGCGCGGATCGTCGCCGGGACGGCCGGAAACAGCGGCACAGAGCCAATCAGCAGGATCCAGGCGGTGACGGCAAGCGCCGGCAGCCGCCCGAGCAGCGGTTTCTGCAGCACGCTTGCGATCGCCGAGCAGAGCGCTGCGCCAAGGATCAGCACAGCGTTCGGATCGAGCTTGAAGCCATCGTCCGAGGCGACCGCGATCAACGCCACGCCGCCGAAGGAAACCGCGGTACCCGCCCAACCCCAGCGGCCGAAGCGCTCGCCGAGGGCGAAGGTCGCAATAAGGGCGGTAAAGACCGGCATGGTATTGATGATGAAGCTTGCCGGTCCCGCCGCCACGGTCTGCTCGCCGGTGTTCAGCAGAACCGCATAGGCGGCGATGAAGAGCACGGCTGCGACGGAGAGGCGGAAGAAATCCCGCTTTTCCGGCATCGGCCGGTAGATGGCGAGGTAGATGAGGGCGAGGGCGCCGGCCGCCACGTAACGTGCCGTCGCCAGTTCGATCGGCGTCAGCGGCCCGAGGCAGATGCGGATCACCACGAAGGAGGAAGCCCAGAAGAGAATGGTGACGACGATCGCCGCAAAGGCCACCAGATCGAATGCGCCTTGCTGTTTCGTCAGGACCGGTGTGCTGGCCGCCATGCTCATTTTCGCCTCCATCTGTGCGCGTGAGAATGAATTAGGCCTTCGATGCATGCTTGAAAAGCACCGCAATCGATGATCAAATGTGCACATGGTTCACAGCTCGCCAGTCCTTCCGCCACTCGATACGCTCGAGACCTTCGCCCGTGCCGCCCGGCTCGGATCTTTTTCGGCCGCGGCCGAGGAGAGCGGCCTCACCCATGGCGCCGTGTCGCGGCAGGTTTCGCGGCTCGAACGCTGGATGGGCGTGCGACTGTTTGCGCGCGAAGCCCGGGGCGTGCGGCTGACGCCGGAGGGCATGCGGTTTTTCGCGCGCGCCGAGGAAGCGCTCTCCCTGCTCGGCAACACCGGCGAGCGCTGGCTGCCCCGGCCGAACAAGGCGGTGGTGCGCCTGTCGGTGACGCCGTCGGTGGCATCATTGTGGCTGTTCCAGCGCCTGGCGAAGCTCGAAGGAAACGAGCTGCATGTCGAGCTGACGCTCGAGCACCGGCTGGCGGATTTCGGCGAAGGCACGGATCTCGCCATCCGCTGCGGCAAAGGTCCCTGGGCCGGCGTGCGCGCCCTGCCGCTCTGGCAGGAGAAATCCTTTCCGATCGCCGCCCCGGCGCTGGCAAACCGGCTCGAGCGGCGCTCCGATGCGCCCTCCCTGCTCGAGCTGCCGGTCCTTCACGACTCCAATATCGAAGGCTGGCGGCGCTGGCTCTCTCGCGAAGGTATCGATTATACGCCGCGCGGTCAGGATCGGCGCTTCGAGGATTACAATCTGGTGATCGATGCCTGTGCGCAAGGACTCGGCATCGCGCTCGCCCGCCCTCCCCTATCGGATGCGGCGCTCGCCGCCGGGCGGGTCGTGGCGGTGTCGGACCGTACGCTCGACTATCACGTCGCCTTTCACCTGATCCGGCCGGACGATGCACTGCGAAGCCCCGCCATCGAATTTGCCAGCCGCTTCCTGCGCGAAGCCGGTCATGACGAGGCGACGATCAGCGCCTTTATCGCACCCGGCAGGGCGAAGACGTAAGACTCGCCGCCGCATCCGGCCTGCACGTCGGGCGGCATGTCACGGCTGTCCCAGATTTTCAGATAATCGTCCATTACAGCGCCGCAAACAGGCGCAAGCGGCTTGACGCCCCGGCCGCGTCGCGGCAGGGGCGCGTCAACAACCGGTCAATCCGCCGGAGTGAGTGTCATCGATGCGCTGCCGGCCGCAACGTTCAGGCCGAGTTGGCCGGTCAGGCTTACCGTCTGCAGATGGATTGAACCCGAGGTGCCGCCGACCAGCAGGTTGGCGCCGACACCGGCACCAACCGTCGCCTCCGCGCTCGCGCCGACATAGAGGCCGGCGAGCGACCCGCGGTGATAGCCGGCCGTCGGCGCAAACACCGCCCAGATCAGCCGGCTGCGCGTGGTGAAGCCGAGGTCGATGCCAAGCTTTCGCATTTCGCCGGTATAGTGATCCAGAAGCTCATTGCCGACGATCGACTGGAAGACACAGTCCGCTTCCTTGGAGGAACCGAGCACATAACCCGTGCCGCCGCCGATATCGCAAGTGAGATAACCGATCTTCACGCCATTGCGCAGGTCCGGCTCTTCATATGTTCTGGTGACGGGGTCGGCGGCATTGACCGCCCCCGCGCCGACAAACGTCAACGATACCGCGGCAAACGCCGTCGCAAGAGTTTTATTCATAAGTCTCTCCTTCTCAAATCGTGACGGGAACACCCGGCTGGCCGGCACCGGATATCGGAGGGGATCGCAAAGCAATCCCAGAACGGTGCCGTTTTCGCGTCGCAGTCAAAGCGCGTGGGAGGCGCAAGCGACACGCTTACGGTTTAGCCCCATTGGGACATTTCGAAGGCACCATGCGGGCCGCATGCGCCATTTCACGATCTTGTCAGGAATGGTTGCACGAAAAACACATTCGCCCAACGCGGGTTCTCGCCGGCGCGGGGCGACCACCAAGAAAAGGAAAACCCGGCGATTGATGTCACCGGGTTTTATACTTCATTTCTCCTCGCTATACTCTACGCATGAAGCGCATGACGAGCGAGACGACGAACAACACCAGGAAAATGAAGAACAGAACCTGGGCAATGGAAGCTGAAGCCCCTGCGATGCCGCCAAATCCGAGGACGCCGGCAATCAAGGCCACAACGAGAAACACCAGAGCGTAGTAAAGCATCGCAATCTCCTTTTACGTTGCTGCTGAACATAACGGAGACCGCCCGGTTTAGTTCCCTGCCTATCATGGCCGACAGGGGGAGCATCGCATCGGCTTTCGTTCAGCCGAAATGAAAGACGCCGCTGTACGTCCGGTCGCCTTCGGTCGGCTCGGGAGGTTCGGCCGCGTCCAGATAGGTCTTGAGCGGCCCGGTCAAAACGAACCAGACGCTTGCCCCCAGCATGAAACAGGCGCCTACCGGATCGTCGATGCGAGCGATGAACGGAAGGCAGGCCGATGAGAACAGCACAATGATCCGCACCGACCACTCCGCCTCACGTTTGGCCACGGCGCGCGCCCTCAGCGACTTGTACTCCCGGGCGCCATAGGCGCTTCCTCGCGCCTTTACCGCCGAAAACAGCTTTCTGGCCGACGGCAGGGCCAGCATGACCAGCGCGGCGACGCTGAGCGCGAAAGGCCTCCCGGCCATCACCTGCCCGCTCGCGACAAGGAGAAAAGAGAGCACGACGAGATTCCACGTCGGCTCCAACAGTTCCGGCGGCTGCCGCGTGCGGATGTGCCAACTCCGCAGCAAGCCCGCCGCACCGTGCAGTAGCGGCTGATCGATATAGCGATTGATCCAGTCCATGCAGACCCGCCCGTCCCCGATTGAATGAAGAGGGCTCCGAACACCACGGAAATAGGTCATCATCGTGGCAGAGCTTCGGCAATATCAGCCGAAGCTATGCGACGCTCACAGAAAACCGCCTATTGCAGTTCCTGTGCAACGTCCCAGACATGGCCCGACGGATCGGTAAAGGCCGCCGTGCGGCGCACCCCGAAGAATAGCCGTCAGCCCCGCAGGCCAGGCGCCTCGTGACCGGTGCGCGCCACATATTCCGTATAACCGCCGCCATACTGGTGGACACCATCCGGAGTCAGTTCCAGCACGCGGTTGGAGAGCGCAGCCAAGAAGTGTCGGTCGTGCGAGACGAACAGCATGGTGCCCTCATATTGCGAGAGCGCCTTGATCAGCATCTCCTTGGTGTCGAGGTCGAGATGGTTGGTCGGCTCGTCGAGCACGAGCAGGTTCGGCGGATCGAACAGCATCATCGCCATGACCAGCCGGGCCTTCTCGCCGCCGGAGAGCACCCGGCACCGTTTCTCGACATCGTCGCCGGAAAAGCCGAAACATCCGGCAAGCGCCCGCAATGGCCCCTGCCCTGCCTGAGGAAACCGATCTTCCAGCGACTGGAACACCGTCCGCTCGCCATCGAGGATATCCATCGCGTGCTGGGCGAAGTAGCCCATCTTGACGCTGGCGCCGAGAGCGACGCTGCCTTCATCCGGTGTGGTGGTGCCGGTCACCAGCTTCAGCAGCGTCGACTTACCGGCGCCGTTGATGCCCATGATGCACCAGCGCTCCTTGCGGCGGACCATGAAGTCGAGACCCTCATAGATGCTTCGGCTGCCGTATTTCTTATGGACATTCTTCAGGTTGATGACGTCCTCGCCGGAGCGCGGCGCGGCCTGGAACTCGAAAGCGACCGACTGGCGGCGCTTGGGTGGCTCCACCCGGTCGATCTTCTCCAGCTTCTTCACCCGGCTCTGCACCTGCGAGGCATGCGAGGCCCGCGCCTTGAACCGCTCGATAAATTTGATCTCCTTGGCAAGCATCGCCTGCTGACGCTCGAACTGGGCCTGCTGCTGCTTCTCGTTCTGCGCCCGCTGCTGCTCGTAGAATTCATAGTCGCCGGAATAGGCCGTCAAGCCGCCGCCGTCGATCTCGATGATCTTGTTGACGATGCGGTTCATGAACTCGCGGTCGTGCGAGGTCATCAACAGAGCCCCTTCATAGCCCTTCAGGAACTCTTCGAGCCAGATCAAGCTTTCGAGATCGAGATGGTTGCTCGGTTCGTCGAGCAGCATGACGTCAGGGCGCATGAGCAGGATGCGGGCAAGCGCCACGCGCATCTTCCAGCCGCCCGACAGCGCGCCGACATCGCCGTCCATCATCTCCTGGCTGAAGCTCAAACCGGCAAGCACCTCGCGGGCGCGGCCCTCGAGCGCATAGCCGTCCAATTCCTCGTAACGCGCCTGCAGCTCGCCGTAACGCTCGATGATCTCCTCCATGTCGCCGGCCCTTTCCGGGTCGGCCATGGCGGCCTCGAGCTCGCGCAGTTCGCCGGCAACGATGCTGACCGGGCCGGCACCGTTCATCACCTCGGCGACGGCGCTGTGGCCCGCCATCTCGCCGACATCCTGGTTGAAGTAGCCGATCGTCACGCCCTTCTCACAGGAGACCTGCCCCTCATCGGGCTGCTCTTCGCCATTGATCATCCGGAAGATCGTTGTCTTGCCGGCGCCGTTCGGGCCGACCAGACCGATCTTCTCGCCTCTGTTGAGGGCGGCCGAGGCCTCGATGAAAAGGATCCGGTGGCTGAGCTGTTTGCTGATATTCTCAATACGAATCATGATGTGCGCGGTGTGTCCGGGGAAGTTTCGGCGCCCTTATGCCACGCATGGAAACGACAGGATAGGCCCGTTTCCACCCTCTCGATCTCCGGCTTCCGATTGGATAATATTGCCGCCTACGCTGATTTAAGGATTTCCAGCCAATGAGCGTTCGCCTACCGCAGTCTTTCAGGCAGTCGCAGCAGGACGCCAATGGCATCAACGTCCTCGAATATGGGCTGATGTCGGAACGCGCCAATTCGCTCGGGCGTCATGGGCTGAAGGTGGAGGCGGCGCTCGCCGCGTTAAAAGCCTGGAGCGTCGAGCGCCAGAGCGCGGAGGAACGCGAGAGGCTGCTCAACGAAGCCTCCGATGCCGTCTGGGCATTTTTCGTCCAACGCGAGAGCTGCGGGTTGCGAAACAATCGCGACGCCATCCAGCGTTACGGCATCCCAAACGAGGTGCTCGCCAGACTGGGCGCCATACGAAAATGACTGGAAGGCCGTGCCCATCAGGGCGAAAGGAAATTGCGATGCCAAGCTCAATACGGATCGGCAATCAGCATCTTGCCGTCGATGTCTCCTCCCTCGGCGCCGAGATGCAGGCGCTCACCAGCAACGATGGACGCTCCTGGTTGTGGACGGGCGACGCGGCCTACTGGGCCGGACGGTCGCCGATCCTGTTTCCGATCGTCGGCAAGGCGGCTGATGACAAGCTGGCGATTGGCGGTACGGTCTACCCGATGGCCCAGCATGGCTTTGCCCGGCGGAGCGAGTTTAGCCTCGCCGCGTCCACGCCGACCATGTGCCGGCACGAACTTCCTGCCTCGGCAGCCACGCAGGCGGTCTATCCGTTCGATTTCCTGCTGGCCGTGGAACATGCGGTAGAGGGACGCGCGTTGACGGTGACGGCAGAAGTCAACAATCGCGACGCAAGAGCTCTGCCCTTCGGTCTCGGCTTCCATCCGGCCTTCGTCTGGCCGATGCCTGGCGCTGCCGGGCGCCCGCACACTATCACGCTCGACAATGAAGGTGAGCCGGCGCTCGTGCGGCTGGAGGGCGGCCTTATCAATCCGACCCCACTGCCCTCCCCATTCGATAAAGGCCGGCTGGTGTTGGATCACGCCATGTTCGAGAAGGACGCGATGATTTTCCCGAAGGGTGCGGGCGAAGGCCTGCGTTACGGCGCCGAAGGCGGGCCGAGCCTGCGGTTCCAATTCGAAAACCTGCCCAACCTTGCCCTGTGGACCAAACCAGGCGCGCCCTTCCTCTGCGTCGAACCGTGGCACGGAACGGCGGCGGAAGCCGGAGGTTCGGCCGAGTTGTCGCAACGACCCTACACCACCATCCTGTCGCCGGGGGCGACGGCGCGTTTCGCCTTTACGGTCGAGATCTTGCAATAGAAAGTGGCGCGCCCGACAGGGCGCGCGAATGAACCTTGGCACGGTTGTTTCCGCAGCGATCGCCGAGGCCGACAAATCGCGCCGCATCTATTTGATCCATGCGACGCGCTTCGGTCCTTTGTTTTGTGCGTGCCGTCGTCCCGCAACCGCTGCACACTTTCCGGGCAACATGCGCAGGCGCGGCCCGGACGCCCTCAGGTCGGCGGGGCGCCCAGCGCGTGCAGGATGCCGCGCAGTTCGGCAAGGCCGCGCATGCGGCCGATCGCCGGATAGCCGGGGGTGACGACCTTGTCGAGATCGTCGAGCATGCGGTGGCCGTGGTCCGAGCGGAAGACGATCGAGTCTTCGGCACCCCGGCGCTTGTCTTCCGCCACCAGTTCCCGGAGCACCGCGACCATGTCGACGTCGCCCTCCAGGTGCGCGCTTTCATGGAAGGTCCGGCCGTCGCCCTCGCGCGTCGTGGCGCGCAGATGGGCGAAGTGGATGCGTGAGGCGAAGCGCCGGGCGATGGCCGGCAGGTCGTTGTCGGCGCGCACGCCGAGGCTGCCGGTGCAGTAACACATGCCGTTCGCCGCCGACGGCACGGCATCGAAGAGCGCGGCATAATCATCGGCCGTCGAGGCGATGCGGGGAAGACCGAACAGCGAACGCGGCGGATCATCGGGATGCAGCGTCAGCTTGACGCCGCGGGCTTCGGCAGCCGGCGTCACCGCCTCCAGGAATTCGATCAGATGCCGGCGCAGCCGTGCGGCATCGATGCCGCTATAGGCGACCAGCTTTTCCCGGAAGGCCGGAATGGTCAGGGGCTCGGTGGTCGAGCCCGGCAGAGCCGAAGTGATAATGCGGGTGATCTCGGCAATCTCCTCCTCCGACATCGCCTCGAAGACGACACGCGCCCGTTCGCGGTCTTCCGCCGAATATTGCTGGCCCGCATCCGGCCGTTCCAGAACGAAGAGGTCGAAGGCTGCGAAGCGCTCGTGATCGAAGCGCATGGCTGTGGCGCCGGTCGGCGTCACGAAATCGAGTTCGGTGCGGGTCCAGTCGACGACCGGCATGAAATTATAGCAGACGATCGGGATGCCGCAGGCGGCGACCGCTTCGAGGCTGGCAATCCACGCCTCGATTTCGGCCTTTGCCGCCCCGCCCCTACGCTTGACGGCGTCGGGAATCGGGATGCTCTCGACGACCGACCAGACGAGCGGCGACCGGTCGGCAGGCGTGGTCTCGATCAGCGATTGGCGTTCGCGCACTTCCTTTTCCGTCCAAGCCCTGCCGATCGGCACCTGATGTAGCGACGAGACGATATTGGTCGCGCCCGTCTGACGGACCTCATCCAGCGTCACCGGCGCTTCCGGCCCGAACCATCTCCAACCCTGCCGCATCTTTCTTCCTTCCCTTGCTTTTCGTTTCGTGGTGATCCTGCCGTCAGCAGAAATAATCGGGGTAACGCGAGCGCAGCTCGTCGACATCGGGAATGACGGCGCTCAAGTGGTGGATCATGGCGCTACGCGCAGCCGCCGCATCATGGGCGGCGAGGGCGTCGCGGATGATCATATGTTCGGACACCACGTTGCCCATACGCCCAAGCGCCGGCAGCGCCAGCCGCCTCGCCCGGTCGATCTGTACCTTGACCGTCTTCAGGATCCCCCAGATGCCGGGATAACCTGATATCTGCGTGATCGCCTCATGAAAGGCCTCATCCTCCTCGTGGAAGCTTGAGGCGTTGCCGACGGCGGCATGCGCGCGCTGCCGGGCGATAATGGCATCGAGGCGGGCGACATCGGCGGCGGTGGCGGTCTGAGCCGCCATCTCGGCGGTCGTGCCTTCGAGCGCTTTACGCACGACGACCGCCTCCGGAATCGCCGAAACCGGCACCCGCGACACGACGGTGCCCGACTGCGGGAAGATATCGACCAGTCCGCCTTCGGAGAGCCTGAGCAGCGCCTCGCGCACCGGTGTGCGGCTGACGCCGAATTCGTCGGCAATTCGCTTTTCCTGCAAAAACAGACCGGGCGGCATCCGGAGCGAGACGATGTCGGCATAGAGACGCTCATAGATGACGCCGGCCGTGGTGACGCGGCGCGGCCTACGGCCGGCTTCCTGCGAGCTCGGGACGACAAGCGCGTCGGTTTCTGAAGCTTGCCTCATAAACGGTACCGAGGGTCATTGGCTTTTGGCATACTAGTATATCAGTTGTGGCACCTTGCCAAGGCACCTGGATACTTTGGCGTTCAAAATGCAGCCGATGGGAACTTCGATCAGCGGAATTGGTTGAGTTCCCATCAAGGAGGCGCCGATGAAAAATCCGTTACGACGCAAAAGAAACGAAATCGCGACCGACGACCCGCGGCTGAAGGATTCACCCCCGGCCGGCGCAGGCAAAGGGAAGACGGCGCGGCAAGCCATTCGGGAACCCGCAGAGCAGAGCATCGGTTCTCAGGCAATCACCCGCGAGGACGAGATCCAGAAAAGGGCATACTCGCCGTGGGAGAAGGAAGGAAGGCCGGAAGGCAAGCATCGGGATCACTGGACCCGCGCCGAGCACGAGCTCGATGCACGGGGTGAGACGGACAATCCTCCCAGGCTCGAGGCGCTGCGAGAGGCGTCGCGCGAGCATCGCGACGCCTTCCTCGTCAAGACGGACCTCGAAGACGCGGATCAACGCGAAGCCTCGCCCGGCACACGCGAGCAGGATTGAAATTGCAGCCCCGAGCAAAATTTAGGACGAGCAAATTCAGGAAAGGTTCCGACATGGCTGACAAACAGGATTTGAACGCCGGCTTCACCGGCACACCCGTCGAACAGCCGGAAGGATTGGCCAAGGCCGCCCAATCGGCGGCGAGCCGAGTGAAACGCGAGGCCTATGCAGTCACCGCCGGCGCTAGAGACCACCCGCACACCGCAAGCGCATTGTTGCTTGGCATTGGTATTGCGGCGTTCGGGTTCGGCTATCTCCTTGGTCGATCATCGGCGGAAAGCTCGGCCTCATATTGGCGTTAGCTGTCGACATCAACGAATGAGCCGCGCGAGCGGGAATAACGATAAAGCCGGATCGTGGTCGAGCGCCGTCCCATACGCGGCCCCCACGGCAAGGCCGCACCTCAAACGTCTTTCGTCATCGCATCAGCTTTGCCGTTGCAGGGCGTTGCGACGCATCGCCTGTAGAGCAAGAAGCATCCGGGTTTGCTGTTGCCGGAATACAATAGTGAG
>NZ_NWSW01000032.1:0-72594 GCF_002531805.1 Rhizobium sp. M1
TTTGCAGAATCAGGACATTCTAACTTTGCGGCTACATACAAAGATCGCATAAGATAGATTATGGAACACAAGCCTTCGTCAACCAGGCCAAAGGCTTGCGCCGCTCCGCCTTTGCGCTGCCCAGTCCGGCTCACCTCCGATCGCGTTGCGGGTCCAGCGCGATATTCAGGCCTACCTTCACTCTGTCCATCGCTACAAAACTGCGGAACCGCTTGACGTTCCTGTTGGCGAAGAACAGACGCCGGGTCATGGCTTCGTAGTCTCCCATGGTTCGGACGACGACGAGAAGAATGAAATCCACCTCGCCCGTCACGTAGTAGCACTGCTGGACTTCAGGAGCCTCGGCGAAGGATTTCTTCGTCGCGTCGTGCGTGGCGCCGGACTCGCTGTGCATCTCGACTTCGACAAAGACCGTGATCTCGTGCCGCACATGGGAAGGCTCGATCACCGCGACGTTGGCGGCGATCGTACCCGTCTCCTCCATCCGCTTGATCCGGCGCTGCACGGCTGGCGCCGACAGGCCGATGACGTCTGCGATCGAGCGCTGCGGTGTCTTGTTGTCCCGCTGAAGAATCTCGAGAATCGCCAGGTCGAAGCGGTCCAGCTCCACCATCTCCGCGGAAATCTTGTCGATCATGCATCGATCCCTTTTTGGCGACAAAGTGAGAAAACGCTCCGTTTTGGCGGCAGAAATGAGCGAATGTTGCATAATCGGCATCAAAATACAGCGCTTATTTCGATCGGAATGAAGTAATTATCAGGCATACGCATTTTCGAAAGGATGTCCGGATGCTCCTCCTGAACGAACACGCCGACTACCGCAAACCCCTTGAGGCCGTCGACGCCGAAATTCTGGGTGTCGAGGCCGCCAAGACCGTCGAACGTTTCCTGTATCGTCGCGAGGGCCACGGGCCCACTCCCTTGCTCTCGCTCGTAAATCTTGCGCGTGAGATCGGGATCGGTTCGATCCTGGTAAAGGATGAGGGCCATCGCCTCGGCCTCGGCAGCTTCAAGGCGCTCGGCGGTTCCTATGCCGTGATCCGGCTCGTTCTGGAGGAGGCGTCGAAGCGCCTTGGCCGCGAAGTGGACGTGGCAGAACTGCAGAACAACGATGTGAGAGCCATCGCCTCGAAAATGACGGTCGCCTGCGCAACCGACGGCAACCACGGACGCTCCGTCGCCATGGGCGCCCAGCTCGTCGGCGCCAAATGCTCGATCTTCGTTCATTCGGGCGTCAGCAAGGAGCGCATCGACGCAATTGCCCGCTATGGCGCAGATATGATCCGGGTCGACGGCAATTATGACGACTCCGTTCGCGAAGCGGCGCGCGTTGCCGAGGAGAAGAACTGGATCACGGTCTCCGACACGTCGTGGCCCGGCTACGAACGCATCCCAGGCTTCGTCATGCAGGGCTACACCGCATTGCTGACCGAGGCGCTCCGCCAGATGCCGGAGCCGCCAACCCATGTTTTCGTACAGGCGGGTGTGGGCGGCATCGCCGCTACGGTTGCGGGTCACTTCTCCGTCCTTTTTGGCGACGGGCGCCCCTTCTTCGTGGTCGTCGATCCCTCCCGTGCAGCCTGCATCGTCGAGACAGCGCGCGCCGGACGCCCGGTGAAAGTCGATCATGGTGAGGCCACCGTGATGGCGATGCTGGAGTGCTATGAGCCATCGCTGGTGGCGTGGCGGATCCTGTCGCATGCCGCGGACGCATTCATGACGGTCGACGACCCCGACGCGATCGACGCGATGAAACTGCTTGCGAGCCCTCGTGGGGCCGACCCGGCGGTCGTTGCCGGCGAAAGCGGCGGCGTAGGTCTCGCGGCCCTTCTGAAGGTTGCCGCCGATCCGGGACTGCGGACGAAGATCGGCCTTGATACGCAATCCCGCGTCTTCCTCATCAACACCGAGGGCGCGACCGACCCCGTTCTTTACGAGAAGTTTGTCGGCGCAACGCCGGCAGACATAGCAGCGAAAAACTCCGGCCAAGGCGGAGTTAAGGAAAAGGTGGCGTAATGAGCGAAATCTCCATCAATTCCGAACGGCTGCTCGGCCGAATCCTTGAACTCGGCGACATCGGTCGTGACGAAGACGGCCGGCTGATCCGTCTCGCGGCTTCGGATACGGAGAAGCTCGGACGTGACAAGTTCGTCTCGTGGATCGAGCAGGCCGGGTTGGAAGTTGCCGTCGACCGCATCGGCAACATATTCGGAATCTGGAGGCCCGCAGCCGTTTCCAACCAAGCACCGCTCATGCTCGGATCGCACATCGATACCGTGATCAACGCGGGCATTTATGACGGATGTTATGGCGTTCTGTCAGGCCTCGAGGTCATCGAGACGCTTGTCGCGGCGGGTTTCCAGCCGTCGCGTCCGATCGTGGTCGCCGCCTTCACCAACGAGGAAGGCGTGCGCTACGCCCCCGACATGATGGGATCGCTCGTCTATGCGGGCGGCCTCGATGTCGGCACCGCTCTTGCGACTGTGGGAACAGATGGCACGAAACTTGGCGAGGAACTGCGGCGCATCGGCTACGATGGAGAACATCAGCCGGGCTTCATCCGGCCGCATGCCTATATCGAGCTGCATATCGAACAGGGCCCGGTTCTCGAGCGCGAAGGCATCCAGATCGGCGCCGTGGAAAACCTGCAGGGCATCTCCTGGCAGCGGGTGACGATCAGCGGCGACGCCAACCATGCGGGAACCACACCCATCTCGATGCGTCGCGACGCCGGACATGCCGCCGCGCTCGTCATCACCTTCCTGCGCGAGCGCGCCAGGAACTCGAACACCGCGACAGTGGCGACGGTTGGCTGCATGAATTTCGAGCCGAACGCGATCAACGTCATCCCTTCCCGTGCAACCTTCACGGTGGATCTTCGCGATCCGGACGAGGATCGGCTGAGCCAAGAGGAGGCCGCTCTCGAAGCCTACCTTGCGCAGGTGGCGAAAGAGGAAGGCGTGTCCTTCGAGGTCGCACGCCTCGCCCGTTTTCAGCCGGTGGCGTTCGACGGCAAGATCGTCGAGCTGATCGAGAAAGCAGCGGCCAGGCGCGGACACACGGTCCGTCGCATGACCTCGGGTGCGGGCCATGACGCGCAAATGATCGCGCGGATCGCTCCTTCGGCGATGATCTTCGTGCCGAGCCTTGGCGGCATCAGCCATAATCCCAAGGAAAAGACCCCGGACGAGGATCTGCTCGCCGGTGCGAACATGCTTCTCGACGTTGTAAAGCAGATTGCGGGCGGAGGAGTTTGAAATGACGATCGATATCGATGCTCTGAAGAACGAAATGACAGCATGGCGGCGCGACCTGCACGCCCACCCCGAGTTCGGATTCGAGGAGAAGCGCACCTCAGCCTTCGTCGCGGCCAAGCTGCGCGAGTTCGGCCTCGACGACGTGGCGGAGGGTGTTGGAGGAACCGGTGTCGTCGGCACGCTCAAACGCGGATCCGGCAACCGCTCGATCGCGCTGCGCGCCGACATGGACGCGCTTCGCATTTCCGAGCAGGGAAATCTTCCCTACAGATCGTCGAACTCGGGCGTCATGCACGCCTGCGGCCACGACGGGCACACCACCATGCTTCTCGGAGCCGCCAAACTGCTCGCCGAGGAAGGTGGTTTCGACGGAACCGTCCGTTTCATTTTTCAGCCGGCGGAGGAATGGGGACGCGGCGCGCTTGCCATGCTCGCAGACGGATTGATGGAGCGCTATCCGTTCGAGGAGATCTACGGCATTCACAACATGCCCGGCCTCCCCGTCGGTACATTCGAAACCCGGCCGGGCGCGATCATGTCGGCCGAAGACAATTTCGAAATCAAGGTTACAGGTGTCGGCGGCCATGCTGCGCGCCCCCACTGGGGCAACGAGGTTCTCGTCGCCGCCTGCGCCCTTGTGACCAACCTGCAGACGATCGTCTCACGCCGCCTAAGTCCTGCCGACACCTCCGTTGTTTCGGTCACCGAACTCATCACCGACGGAACTCGAAACGCGCTGCCGGGAGAGGCAAGGATCCTGGGCGACGCACGAAGCTTCCGTTCGGAGGTCAGCGCCGAAATCGAGAAGCAGATGCGCATCATCGCGCAGGGAACTGCTCTCGCCTACAATGTCGCGGCCGAGGTGACCTACAGCAGAGAATTCGTTCCGCTCCTCAACGATCCCGATCTGGTCGAGGAGACTTTCGCCGCCGCCCACAGCATTCTCCCAGAGGAAAATGTTCTGGTGGCGCGGGAGCCGATGACGGGAAGCGAGGACTTCGCACACTTTCTGAAGCATGCGCCCGGCGTGTTCGTGTTCCTCGGCAACGGTGACTCGGCACCTCTGCACAATCCTCGCTATGACTTTTGCGACGACGGCCTGATCCATGGGACGAATTACCACACCGCGATCGTCCGCCGCCGGCTTCCCCTGCCCTGATCTGGTAGGCGCCCGCCATCCCCCAGCCCCTGAGAACGGCCAGGCCTGCAGGCGCACGCGCCTCGTTCGATCCGGAAGCATGCCGGATCGTTCACCACCGTCTGGTCTGCGAGACATGACCGGCAAATCCGGCCAGCAATACGCCGAACGGCAAGCCTCTGATCGCCCTCGCCGCGACGAAGGCTGCGCCGGTGGCGATGGCGAGTTTCAGCCACGGATAGTCGCCGAGCTGCACATGGGCACTCGCATCGACGGATGTTGCCTTGGCTTTCAGCGCTGCTTCCGCATCGTCACGCAGCAGGCCGATGCGGGCCTGAAGCAGCCGCAATTCCCGCTGCAGGTGGTGCAGACTTTGGTCGGCCTTGTCACGCGCGGACTCGGCGGCCGCATCGGCAAAAGGCAGTTCGCCTTCCGCGACCAGTTCATCGGGATCGGGCGGAAGAAAGCCGTCGCGGTTGATGGATGATTGCATCGACTTGTCCTCGAATAAGTGAGTGCAGCGAGGCTCGGCATTGCCGCCGGCCTCGCTGCACATCAATGATCGCGCCGGAAACTCTGGCTCTGCTGCGATCCGCCTTGCGTCTGCGACTGCGGTTGCGAATCGTTCGATGATGCGGAAGCGCCGGTGAATTTATAAGCACGAACCTTGGCGCTTCCATGCGCGGTGTCGCGCACTGCGACCGGCGCCTCGTCGGAAGCCGGCCCCTCGAATGCGCTTTCGGATACTGCCAGGTCGTCCGCGGCCTTGCCGCCATGGGCCGAGCCCGCAAAACCGGTATTCGACCCGCCTTGGCGTCCGCTTTCCGATAACCAGAGATCCGCCCGCTCGTCGATGTCGATGCTGCCCTCGTCGTCCAGGATATCATGAACGGTTTCGTAGAGCGCGTCATCGATATCGTTGACCTGAACGAGGAAGCCGCCTCGCCGCAGCCCTTCCGCGTACATCGCACGGTCCTCGTCCGGGAAGAAGAAGTCGGCCAGCGCGTCGAAGAAGCCGCTGCGGTCGTCTCTCATGACGCCGGCATTTTTTTCATCCGCCTCATATCCCGGCATCAATCTTATTCTCGCCACGGGGACGCCGGCGTCCTCGAGACGGGAAACCGCGGATTCGGCCTCCGACCGGCTGTCGAAAAATGCGGTAAGGCTGCCGCCGCCCACGGGGCCCGAAAACCCCGGATTGGTATCGTTGTGAATGTTGCTCACGGGAACTCTCCTCTCGATGTCGCGTTCCAGCCGCCGACCCGACGCCTGGTCCTGACTCGGAGAACCGGCAGCCGAGACGAATGTTCCACGGCAATGGCGACGGCTCGGAGGGGCTTGACCGTCAGTTCCATAATGCTGCCGCTTGTCGTTTCGGATGCATCGCGCGGTGAATTGCACCGGCTGTTGCATCCCTCAGCGGTTGACGTCAAACCGTGGAGACGCTAGCACGGCTTTTGACGCATTGGGGACATTTCATATGGACATCTTCACGGCAGCCGGTCTGACGGCTTTGCTGCAGGTCATTGCTATCGACCTTGTTCTCGCTGGCGACAACGCCGTGGTTATTGGTCTTGCCGCGGCCGGCCTTGAGGCCACGCAACGGCGCAAGGCGATCATCGTCGGCATTCTGGCCGCAACCATTCTGCGTATTCTCTTTGCCAGCGTCGCGGTCTATCTGCTGGCCATTGTCGGCCTGCTCCTGGCCGGCGGCCTGCTGTTGCTCTGGGTCTGCTGGAAGATGTGGCGCGAGCTTCGCAATGGCCATCGCGAGGAACACCTGGCGGAGACCGGCGAAGGCGCGCCGAGAAAGACCTTCTTCCAGGCGGCGACCCAGATCGTCATCGCCGACGTTTCGATGTCGCTCGATAACGTGCTCGCCGTTGCGGGAGCTGCGCGCGAACATCCGAGCGTGCTGGTCATCGGCCTCGGTCTGTCGATCGCGCTGATGGGCATCGCCGCACATCTGATCGCCCGGTTGCTCGGCCGCCATCGCTGGATCGCCTATGTCGGTCTGCTGATCATCCTCTACGTCTCGCTCGATATGATCTATCGCGGCGCCGTCGAGGTTCTGCCCTATATGCCGTGATCCTGCATCAGGGTCGGGGTTTTCGCCTCGACCCGCAGCGTCTTTTCAGACACGGAGCAGGCGGCTGCGGCGCCCAGAATTATGTGCTGACCTCAATCTCGAAGCTCATCTGGTCAAACGCCGGCACCACATGCTCGGGCGTTTCAGCCATCACCGCATCGTAATCCAGCGGCGTATGCATATGGGTTAGAATCGCCCGTTTCGGCTTGAGCCGGCTGATCCAGTCGAGCGACTGTTCCAGCGACAGATGGCTCGGATGATAGGTATACTGCAGGGCGTCGATGATCAGAACGTCGAGATTTTGCAGCTTATCGACGGTCTGCGGCGGGAAATCGCTGATATCGCTGCAATAAGCCACATCGCCGATGCGGAAGCCGAGCGAATGGATATCGCCATGCTGCTGGATATGCGGGTAAAAGTCGATCTTGCCGCCGGGACCGCGGATTTCGACGGGTTCGTCGATATTTTCGATGACAACAGGCAGCACGATCGGTGGATAATTGCTGCCGGGCGGCGTTTCCAGGCAATAGCGGAAGGCTTCACGCAGCCTGTCCATCGTATATTGGTCGGCAAAGATCGGCACCCGGCGGCGCGTATTGTGGAAATAGCCGCGCAGATCGTCGATACCGTGAATGTGGTCGGCATGCGGGTGGCTGTAGAGCACGGCATCGACATGGTCGGCCCCTGCCCTGATCATCTGCTCGCGAAAATCCGGCCCGGTGTCGACGACAACCGTCGTGACGCCCCCAGGGCCGAATTGCTGCACCATGAACGAGGCGCGCGTGCGCCGGTTTTTCGGATTGTCGGGATTGCAGGCACCCCAGTCGCCAGAAATGCGCGGCACGCCCGGTGACGACGAACAGCCGAGAATGGTGAAACGCCGCCGGTAGAGCACGCCGCTAGATCCTCGGCATTTTCGAGAGCAGGCGGAAAGCGTTCTCCGTCGTGATCCGTGCGATCTCCGCGTAGGAAAGGCCGATCGTCTCGGCGAGCACTTCGGCCGTGTTGACGACATAGGACGGCTCGTTGCGCTTGCCGCGCCAGCGCTTCGGCGCCAGATATGGCGCGTCCGTTTCCACCAGCAGCCGCTCATGCGGGATCGTCTTGGCGATCTCGCGCAGCTCTTCCGACTTCGGGAAGGTCAGGATGCCGGAAAAGGAGACATAGCCGCCGAGTTCGACGCCGGTTCGCGCCAGTTCCGGACCCGCCGAAAAGCAGTGCAGGATGAAGGGGAAAGCCCCCTTCCCCGTTTCCTCGGTCAGGATTGCTGCCATGTCCTCATCGGCGCTGCGGCTGTGGATGACGAGCGGAAGCTGCGTTTCCCGCGCGGCGGCAATATGCCGGCGAAAGCCGGTCTGCTGGTCCTCAGGCTTCTGCGTGTCGTAGAAATAATCGAGACCCGCCTCGCCGATCGCCACCACCTTCTCATGGGCGTTGGCCAGGCGCACCAACTCTTCCGTCTGGATATCCAGCTCTTCGTCGGCATTGTTCGGATGCGTACCGACCGAGCAGAACACCGAAGGATATTTCTCGGTGATCGCGAGCAGCCCGTCGAGCTTGCGCACGCGCGTCGAGATCGTCACCATCTGCTTGACACCAGCCCGATGCGCGCGCGCGACAATCTCGTCGCGCTCGGCCTCGAAGTCGGCGAAATCCAGATGGCAATGCGTATCGATCAGCACGGCCTCAAGCCTCCGGAGCCACGTAACGCGGGAAGACCGGCGTCGGCGCCTCGAGCGGCGTTCCGGCGATCAGGCGGCCGGCCTCGCCGAGGGCGGCAAAATCGCGCTTGTCGGCAGGCGCAGCCACGAGATCGAGCAGCTTGCCCGATGATTCCGGCATGAACGGCTGCAGCAGGATGGCGATCTGGCGCACGACTTCGGCGGTGACGTAAAGCACCGTACCCATGCGCGCCGGATCGGTCTTTTTCAGCGCCCACGGCGCCTGGCCGGCGAAATAGCGGTCGGTCTCGGAAACGACGGCTATGATCGAGGCAAGCGCTCGGTGGATCTGCTGCTTACCCATGTCTTCGCGCGTCGACGCGTGCAGCGCGTCGGCCTGCGCCAGCATCGCCTTGTCCTCGTCGGTCAGCGCACCGCATTCCGGGATTTTGCCGTCACAATTCTTGACGATCATCGACAGCGAGCGGCTGGCGAGATTGCCGATGCCGTTGGCGAGGTCGGAATTGATGCGCGTGCCGATCGCCTCTTCGCTGTAGCTGCCGTCCTGGCCGAAGGAAACTTCACGCAGGAAGAAGTAGCGCACCTGATCGAGACCGAAATGGTTCACCAGATTGACGGGATCGACGACATTGCCGAGCGACTTCGACATCTTCTCGCCCTTGTTGAGCAGGAAGCCATGGGCAAAGACCCGCTTCGGCAGCGGCAGTTTTGCCGACATCAGGAAGGCCGGCCAGTAGACGGCATGGAAGCGGATGATGTCCTTGCCGATGATGTGGACATCCGCCGGCCAGTATTTCGCCCTCGGGCCGTCCCTGTCCTCGATATAGCCGGTCGCGGTGATGTAGTTGGTCAGTGCGTCGACCCAGACATACATGACGTGGGATGGATCGTTCGGCACCTTGATGCCCCAGTCGAAGGTCGTGCGCGAGACCGACAGGTCCTTGAGCCCCGATTTGACGAAGGAGATCACCTCGTTGCGGCGCTCGGCCGGACCGATGAAATCGGGATTGGCCTCGTAATGCGCCAGCAGCTTCTCCTGGTATTCGGAGAGCTTGAAGAAATAGCTTGCCTCTTCCACCCATTCGACGGGCGTGCCCTGAGGGCCGTAGCGCACGCCGTCGGCGCGCAGCTCCGTCTCGTTTTCCTGGTAGTAGGCCTCGTCGCGCACCGAATACCAGCCGGCATAGCTGTCCTTGTAGATGTCGCCATTGTCGGCCATCAGCTTCCAGATGTTGCGCGACGTCTCGTGATGGCGCTCCTGCGTGGTGCGGATGAAATCATCGTTCGAGGCGTTGAGCAGCTTCGCCATCGCCTGGAATTCGCCGGAGTTGCGGTCAGCGAGCTCCTGGGCGGTAATCCCCTCGGCGCGCGCCGTCTGCTGCATCTTCTGGCCGTGTTCGTCGGTGCCGGTCAGGAAGAAGACATCCCTGCCGTCCAGGCGCTGGTAGCGCGCCATCGCATCCGTCGCGATCAGCTCATAGGCATGGCCGATATGCGGCTTGCCGTTGGGATAGGAAATCGCGGTGGTGATGTAGAAGGGTGTCTTGTCTGTCATGGCGGCCAATGTCCGGCTTACTCTATAAAAATGGTCAGCCGCTCTTAGCGCATGTCTCCGCCAAGCGAAACATCAAGTTTTGGCGCCGTCATGATTTCCGGGACACGGGGGTCGTGAACTTGACTCCGCTTCGCACCCAATTTACCGGTCGTCAGAAAGAGGGCGGGACAGAACGAAGTGTCAGTTTTCATCGATCCGGTTTGTTATGGCCGCGCGCCGTTGGGGGCGCTTGTTTGACATTCGAGCCGCTCTATTCGATTTCCGGCCTGTTTGTCGGCGCGCTTGTCGGCATCACCGGCGTTGGTGGCGGTTCGCTGATGACGCCGCTGCTGGTGCTGCTCTTCGGGGTCCATCCCGCAACCGCGGTCGGCACCGATCTCCTCTATGCGGCGATCACCAAGACGGCGGGCACTGCCGTTCACGGCATGCATGGACGGATCAACTGGAAGATCGTCGGCAGCCTCGCCGCCGGCAGTGTGCCGGCTGCCGTGCTGATGCTCTGGCTGTTGGCAGGCGTCGATCGTAAAAGCATCGGCGTGACCAACACCATTACGGTTGCGCTCGGCTGGCTGCTTGTCATGACCGCGATCATGCTGGTCTTCCGAGGCTCGATCCTCGAATTGGCGCGGCGCGCCATCGGCGATCGCACGCCGCCGCAGCCGGCAACCATCCTCATCCTCACCGTCATTCTCGGCTTCTGTCTTGGCATCCTCGTCACCCTGACCTCGGTCGGCGCCGGTGCGCTCGGTGTGACGATCCTGCTGGTCCTCTATCCCAGGCTTAACGTGCGCGAGATCGTCGGTTCCGATATCGTCCATGCGGTACCGCTGACCCTGATCGGCGGCATGGGCTATTGGCTGATCGGCGAGATCGACTGGGCGATGCTGTTTGCCCTGCTCGTCGGCTCGATTCCCGGCATCATCATCGGCAGCCTTCTGGCGCCGAAGCTGCACGAACGCACCATCCGCATCGTCCTGGCCGCCACGCTCGCCGTCGTCGCAGGCAAGCTCTTGACCGGCTGACCAGGCATCAGGCTTCTAATGCATGTCGCCCGGAAGTGTGCAGCGGTTCCGGGACAACGACATGCATAAAAACAAAGACCTAAAGCGCGTCGCATGAATCAAATTTGATGCGATGCGTTTTAGAGGCCCGGCTGCTTGATATCGGCGAGAATGCTGATGATCGTCTGCTTGCGGTCGAGATTATAGGCATCCGAAATGGTGAGCCGCTCGGTGATCTCGGAATAGAGCCGCGCCAGACGTTCGGCAGCAGCGATCTGCCCCTCACCCGCTGCCACACGCGCACGGTTCATGATGTCGTCGCCGACATGGCTGACGAAGAAATCGAAGATCGTGTCGCTTTCCTTGCCCGACAGCGCATCGGCCAGCCGGTGCATCGCCTTGCGGGCCGCCGGCCCTTCGGCGGAAAGCACCTCGTCATAGGCGGCGATGATCTCTCCGCCGCCATAGTTCAAGAGCTTCAACGCTTCGCCGACGCTGCCCTTGGCCGCCGAAAGCACCGCCCCGCCCTCTCCCGATATGCCGAGATGGGCAAGGGCGGCGACAAGCGCGTCGTCAGCAAGCGGGGCCAGTTTCAGCGGCAGGCAGCGCGAACGGATCGTCGGCAGCAGCCGACCCGGCGCATGCGACAGCACCAGAAACAGCGCCCGCTTCGGCGGCTCCTCGAGGATCTTCAGGATGGCGTTGGCCGCATTGCGGTTCATGTCGTCGGCCGGATCGATGATGACGATCCGCCAGTTGCCGGTCCCCGACGTCTGCGAGAAGAACTTGCCGGCGCGGCGCACCTCGTCGACTGTTATCGCCGATTTCACCTTGCCGGTCTTTTCGTCCACCGGCCGGGCAAGATGCAGGAGATTGTGCGAGGCGCCGGAGACAATCTGCCGGCTGACCGCCGAGGCGGGATCCGGATCGCCGATCGTCTCCGGCGCCGTCTCTGGATCGGGATGCGAAAGCACGTGGTTGGCGAAGCGGAAGGCGAGCGTCGCCTTGCCGATGCCCTCCGGCCCCTCGATCAGGATGGCGTGATGCCCCTTGCCGGATCGGTAGGATTGCGCGAGGAAGGCCTCCGCCTCCTCATGGCCAAATAATCTGGTGTTCTCGGCCGGCCAGATGGCGCCGTCGAGCAGTCCCGGCCTCTCCTCACTCATAATGGGCTTCACTCATGATGGGCCGCTTCCGGCAATCGGGCGCGGTCTGCGGGCGACTTGAGCTGCCTGACGATTGCCAGAATCTCGGCCGCGATCGCCTCCTCCGTCTGCATGGCGTTGACCACGTGGCAGCGCTCCGGCTCGCGCGCGGCGATATCGAGAAAGGCTTCGCGCCGTTTTTCGTGCGTTTCGAGCCGCTCCTTCTCGAAGCGGTCGGGCGCTTCGGCAGCGCTGCGCTTCTGCGCCCGCTCCAGGCCGACCTTTGCGGGAATGTCGAGTATCAAGGTGCAATCGGGCACGACGCCATTGATGGCGATGCGCTGCAGCGTCTCGATGAAATCGGGTTCGAGGTTGCCGGTGATACCCTGGTAGACACGGGAAGAATCCATGAAGCGGTCGCAGAGCACGATCTTGCCCGCGGCAAGGGCAGGCCGGATCACCTCTTCGACATGGTCGTTGCGCGCAGCGGCAAAAAGGATCGCTTCCATCCGTGTGCCGAACGCCTCGGCAGCCCCGGACAAGAGCACGTGGCGCACGGCCTCGGCGCCGGGCGACCCGCCCGGTTCCCGCGTCACCAGCACCTCGTGACCTTCGCCTTTCAGCGCCTCCGCGAGGCGGCGGATCTGCGTGGATTTCCCCGCGCCTTCCCCGCCTTCAAACGTAACGAACAATCCCGTACCGGACGACAATGACAGCTTCCCGCATTCCGGGCGCCGCACTCGCGCGCGCCCCGCCTCTTCTATCTATCCGAAGACATCGGGAAGGAAAACCTTTCGCCGCGGCGACATAATCACCTTCCCCGGCAAATTATATCAGAAGGCCCGGCGCTCAAGTCTTGAGCATGTGGCGCACGACAGTGCAGCCGCTTGGCGATACCGGCTTCAGCCGGGCGCGGACTTGTCCCAGAGCCAGGAGAAAAACAGCGATTCGCCGAGCTCCAGCATGGCATCGACGGCGCGGCTGCTGAGCGAGCCTTCACCCACCGCCTGCGCGGTATAGAGCGGGACTTCCCTGAGAAGCCGGCTGCCGGCGAATATCCTGAGCGTGCCGGCCTGATAATCCGGCTGCACCGGCGCTGTCAGCGGCCAGCGATAGACAATGCGCGCCGATAGCCGGTCGGGATTGCTGACCGGAATATAGACGCTGACCGGTGCTTTGGCGATCAGATCGACGGTGCGCGCCGTGCCGCCATAGACGCTGGCTGCGCCGATCACTTCATGCTCGGCGAAAATCTGCCGGTTCTCGAAAGCCGTCAGGCCCCATTCGAGCACACGCTTGGCCTCTTCGGTCCGCTCCTTGTCGGAGGCGATTCCGGCGAGCGCCAGAAACAGCCGCCGGCCGTCGCGCTGGACCGAGGCGACGATCGAATAACCCTCACCCTCGGTAAAGCCCGTGGCAAGTCCGTCAGCGCCGAGATCGAGCCCGAGCAGCGGGTTGCGGTTGCGTTGGAAGATCTTGTTCCACTCGAAATCGGCCTGGGCAAAATAGGGGTAAAGATTGGGATAGGATTGCTGAAGGGCGGCGGCAAGCGTCACCATCTCGCGCGCCGTCACCTTGCTCTTGCCATCAGGAAGGCCGGTGGAATTGCCGAACACCGCCTTCTCCATGCCGATTTCGCGGGCGCGGCGCGTCATCGATTCGGCGAATTGCTGCTCACTTCCGGCCATGCCCTCGGCGAGGATGATGCAGCTGTCATTGGCGCCCTGGATGGCGATGCCCTTGATCAGGTCTTCGACGCGCACGCGCGATTTCAGGGCGGCAAACATCGTCGCCGTCCTCGACGGGGCGCCGCCGGTGCGCCAGGCATATTCGGAAACGGGATATTCAGTGTCGAGGGTGATCTGGCCCTTGGTCACCGCCTCGAAAACGAGATCCATCGTCATCAGCTTGGCAAGCGAAGCCGGCGAAAAGCCCTGATCCTCGTTCTTGGCGAGAAGCACCGTGCCGGTCGATGCCTCGATCATATAGGCCTGCGCCGCCTTGGTGGCGAAACCGGCGCCGCCGCCATCGGCTGCCTGCGCGCCTGTGGCGAGCGGCATCAGGCATGCAAGAGCAAATGCGGCAAAAGTGCCGAGCGGTTTTGCCTCCGGAATTGCGGAAAAACAAAAGGCTAGAGCGGGTCTGCGCTTCGGTGAAAAGCGCAACCGCTCTAGAAGGCGAAGCACAGGCCTCAGCATCGCAAGTCCCATCGGTGAACGGCAGTTTTGAGAAGGTTAGAGCGCGGCGAAATCCGATGCAATCGCCATGCTCAGCGCGCCGCGGATTTTGCCTGCTGGCGCTTGGCCGAGGCAAGGATCGAGGCCTGCGTCAGCCCGTCATTGCGCACCATCACCGCGTCGAAGGCGAGGTCGACCGTCACCGTCTTCACGCCCTCGTTCTGATAGCCGAGCGCGAGGGAAGGCTGAGAGCCGCCATAGGGGCGTTCATAGGGCATGGGACCGATCTCCGGCAGCACGACCATCTGATCGAAGGCCGGCGCGGCGTTTGAAGACGGTGCCGTTGGCGCCACCAGAACATGGGCGCCCGGGGCAAGCGCAGGCGCCGCATTGTAGCGCGCGCTCGGCGTCGAGCCGGCATAGGAGGTCGCCGACATCGGCACCGGCACCTTGGCCGGCTGCGCCTCGTAATCTTCGGCGCTCTGCAGCTGATCGCGGGTGATCTTGCGGCTGTTGGAGGCAACCATTACGCCACTTGCAATCTGCCCTTCCGGATTGACGCCGGGAATGCGGCTGCCCTTCGGTACGTAGGAAGCCATCAGATAGGGCATGTCGTGGCCGTCCATACGAGCGCGGCCGACATATTGCACACGCACCTTGCCGGTGCCGCTGTGCTGCAGATCCAGCATGTTGGCAGTCTTGTTGGAAAGGTCGATGATGCGTCCTTCGTGATAGGGACCGCGATCGTTGACGCGCACGATGATCGATGAGCCGTTCTCGACATTGGTGACGCGAGCATAGCTCGGCAGCGGGAAAGTCGGATGCGCGGCGGAAAGATGCATCTGGTCGTAGACTTCGCCGTTCGCCGTCAGGCGTCCATGAAAGGCCGAACCATACCAGGAAGCGATGCCGACCTTGCTATAGGAGAAGTCTTCCTTCGGATAATACCATTTACCCTTCACCACATAAGGATTGCCGACAATGTAGCGGCCGCCGCCCTTCGGGATGTTGTTGCCGGTGGCGACGCGGGGGCTGGCCTTGACGCCATATTCGGATTCCGAGAAATACTCTTTGCCATGGGCTTTTTTCTTCGGCACGGCCTGTGTGGTGCCGCATGCCGCAACCGTCGCACACATCGCCGATATCGCCAGCCATCGCGCTGTCGTTGCGAAAGACGTCGCCCCGTATCCCAATGTCATATGTCCCACGCCGCTCAAACATCGTTATGGTTAAGGAACCTTGCCCCATCTTGGGCCAATAACGCCTTATGCCCACCCGCCTAACGAGACTTTAAATTTGCTAGGTTCGTGGCGAATTTACGAACGTTTTCGAGGCGATAGCGACAATTCTAATGATTATGGTTTACAGATCGCTAACGTGAAGCTGCCGCCCTGCCCTTTCCACGGCTGCAGTCAGAGCCGCAATCGGCGTGCCGATGCGGATCATTTGGCACTGCAAAGCCAGCTTTCGGAGCGCGAGATGCCCCGGAGCGAAACAGCTGCGACATGAAGATTAACGGCCACCGAGCGCCAGGAGGCCGCCAATCTCCGCTGGAGTTGGAGCTTTCACCTCAGGGTAGTAGAGCGGCTTGCTCTTCACGCTGTTGGGCGTGGCCTGCAGCGGTAACCGCGGCAGTCACTCCCTTGGGGCGTGTAGTTTGTTGCTTGACTCAAAGTGGAGTAGAAAGTTTATTTGCCGCGTTCGGGTCGTAGCCCGGCGTCCTTTCCACGCTCATCTTTAGGGAGACGAGCTATGGCAAATCACAAACCAGCAGTGCCTGACGTGTCGGTCCACGACTACGCACCAGCGGAAGCCATTGAAGGAAACCTTCTCGACAGCGCCTCAGATTCCGATGGTGACCTGCTTCAGGTTCAGTTCGTCAACGGAATAAGAATTCCCAACAAGGTGGGTGAAGCAGGATATCTGACCATCGAGGGTGAGCACGGAACGCTGACGATCTGGAGCAACGGCAGCTATAGTTACACGGTCAGTGATCCCGCAAGCCTTGAGTCCGGTGAAGTCTTCGCCGAGAGATTCTCCTTCAAGATCTCCGATGGAAAAGGCGGCACGGATGTCGCCAATCTCAACATCGGCGTGCATACGCCTCCGCAAGGGCTGTATTCCATCGATTTCGAGAATGCTCCGACGCAATATCCCGGGCAGCCGGATATCGCCTCGGGTTATGCCGGTTTCAAGTTTGGCGACAAGCTCGACGGCAATTTGTGGACGGTCGCTGAATCCGGCGGCAACGAATACGTCGTCACCAACCCCTACAATCCATTCTTCGATCGCGTTGACGGCAAACTCTTCACCGTGGAGGGTGTCGACGTCGCGACGGTTTTCGACCCGGCCTATCAAGGTGTCGATGCCCTTGTGACGTTCGAAGGCTATATCGGCGGCAACAAGGTGAGCGAGATGTCGCTGACGGTTTATGGCGACACCATTGCCGATGGCCAGCACATTTCGCTGGAAGCCTTGGGAGCCGTCGATTTCATCCGCTTCGATATTCAACCCGATGTAGAGCCGACGGGCTTTCCGCAGCTCGCATTTGACAACTTCACCGTCCTGGTCTGACGACGGCAGAGAGAAGCGGCTGTCAAAGCCGCTTCTCTGCAGAACAAGTTGACGCTGCGATCAAAGCTGCTAAAAAGCCGGCCTGTGAGTGAATGGGCAGCAAATCGGCAGAAACCACCGATGCACCAGAAATCCCGCAACGGAATTTCTTACAGCTTCTCAATTACTTGGAAGAGTGTCCGAGTGGTTTAAGGAACCGGTCTTGAAAACCGGCGTGCGGGAAACCGTACCGTGGGTTCGAATCCCACCTCTTCCGCCATTTCCATTTTATGTGCCGGCGTTCAGCCGCCCGATGCGGCGGTCTTGAGGCATGACCCTAAGAGACCGAATGCAGGCGGATGAAATCGCCAGCTGGTGAGGCGGGCGGTGCGATTGTCGTGGCAAAGTTACCCGGCAGGCTCCTCCCTCGCCTAGCCCTAAATCGGCACCTCCTACTCCTTGCATAAATTCACAAGGCGCATAGATTCAATCTATCCGATAGCCTCTGCTGGTGACCACGGATGTACTGGCACCGTGCTGATGCAATCAAAGAAAGGTCGGAGCGACCATTCGCGCCGACCTTTCTTTTTATCCAATACCGTGTGGCTACTGCCGATAATTCCCATCCATGCCCGACACCTTAATCTCCTGGCAGCGGAGTTGCTCAGACCCGGACAAGTATCGACGCAGGTTGCCCAACTGCATGATCTTATGACGTGGGCAGTTGCCCGCGGTCTTATGCGGCTTGCAAAGTCCGCACGCAGCTTTGCGAGGGCGCTTTCTTTTGTGATGCATGTTTATCTCCGAACGAAATCGGTGCGCCCAGACGGCGCACGCGTATGTGTCGGAGATTTGAAAGCGATAGCTTTGTCATGGAGCCGTTTTAGCATGAGTTCGCTACGCGGCGGCCGTTTATTCCAGAACGACGACGGCTTCGACCTCGAAGAGCATCGGGTCTATTGCAAGTTTGGGAACCGGGACAAGCGTCTGCGCCGGCAGCGCCGCGCCGAAGGTTTCCTTGACGTTTCTGGTCAGCACTTCGAGCTTGGACGTGTCGTGATCGACCACGAAGACCGTAAGCTTGACCACCTGATCCGGCCTTGCGCCGAGCCCATCGAGAGCGGCGCGCAGATTTGCGTAGGCCTGCTTAACCTGGGCGGCGAAGTCCGGCGACAAGGCGCCGCTGCTGTCCTGGCCACCCTGCCCGGAGATATAGGCCAACCGGGCGCCGCGCGGTGCGATCACCGCCGTGCTGTAGCCGTTCGGCGTCGGGTCGTAGAGGTTTTTCGGATTGACGATGGTTGGTTTGAGGTCGCCCGCATTCGCCGTCGTCGCAGTGGAAATTCCCGTGGTCATGATGATCAGTCCTCCGATAAGCAGATGTTTGATGGTGCGTGACATGATTTTCTCTTGGCCGTGCGGACTACGAGCAATGGCGCCCGCGGTCTCCGGTTGAATTCTCGTTCGATCGTCGCATACTTGATTCGTACAACGTACGATAAAATCGCATCGTACGTTGTACGAGTCAATCGGCCGGAGTCGACATTGGCGGCTTTGTCGGCTTAAAACGACCTTCAGATCATTTAGGAAGGACGCATGGCAGCCAAAGGCGGCGGCGCTCAGGGTAAACGGCCTCAACGGCAAGCCGGGTCGGTCCCGCCCATGCAGCAGGCGGGCAGTGAACGGGCGCTTTCGATCGAACGGATCGTGGCGACCGCGGTCGAACTGCTGGACGCCGAAGGTGTCGACGGATTGAAGATGCGCCGCCTGGCCGATCGCCTCGGCGCGGGCGCGATGAGCCTCTATTGGCACGTCGACAACAAAGAGGAAGTTTTTGATCTGGCGCTCGACTCGGCTCTCGAATATCGCGGGCCGCCGCAAGGGATCGAGGCTACCGACTGGCGCGGCGCAATCTTTCACATGCTCGAGGACTGGCGCGCCAGCATGCTGCGCCATCCCTGGTCGGCATCGCTGCTGCCGCGCCGGGCGCTCGGCCCGAACATCCTCAGCCGCCTGGAACTGCTGGGCAGGATCTTATCCGGAGCCGGCGTCGCCGAGGCAGATTTGAACGGCGCGATATGGTCGCTCTGGAACTATGTGATCGGGGCGACCATCACCCGTGCGAATTTCGACCTTTCCGACGACGACATGGCCGCCGCGCAGCAGCGCCTTGCTCATTTCAGCGAAAAATATCCGACGATCGAGCGTGCGCGTCTGTTGCTGGATAATGATTGGGACGGCGCTTTCAGGAAAGGTCTGGATTTCCTGCTTGACGGGCTCGTGCCAAGACAATGAACCGGGCTCAGCCTTCCAGTCGATCTGCGCTCTTGGTCAGGCGCTTTGACCATCATCCTGGTTTGATTGAGATTGTCCAGGACCGTCGCCGGCCATGACTTCGCTTCGCCCGACTACCCGATGTAATGATCGAGGACTTAAGGTGTGGGGCCTCCTCACGATAATAGCGAGTAGACCCAGACGCCGATAGAACCCCAGAAGATCACCGGCGTCAGTATCATTCCTACAACGATAAATTTCGTCACGGCTATAAAACTCCGCAATTCCGCCCCGCCGCGAAAACCTATTGCAGCAACCAAGCGTTTGGTATCGGCACGAAGTCCGGGTCGGATCGGACCTTGGTCTCAGTTTTGCCGAGGCGCCAATTGAGGCCGGCCAGAGGCGTGCATGGCCGACTCCTGGGCTTATGACGGCATCAGAGCTGCGAACGAAACATTCAGCCGTGCGATAAAGCGCTCTTTTCGGGCGTGGTTTTCGAGGATCGAATGCAGGCGGCGAGTGAAGTCGGCGGTATCGCCGTCCTCGTCAGCGATCGTTTTCAGGTCGACGAGAAGGCTGGTTGCTTTGTCGTAGCCGGAAGCGTTGCGGCGTTCGATCTCGACCTCGATCTCGCGCCAGACATGATCGCCCCGCTCTATGATGGTGTTCAGCCAGGCGCGGCGAGCGCGGGCCTCTTCCGCCTCCTTCCGTTTTCGCTCTGCCGCCAGCCGCTCGTCCTCCTTACGTTTGCGAGCATCGCGGATCACACCGGCACGGGTTTGCAGCTCCGCGACGGTTTGACTGCGACGGTCGCGGCGACAGAGAGGCTTCGGGCGCGTCGCCGCAATTCGTTTGCCATATCGGGATCGCCTTCGATCAGGCGGGCAAGCATCTCCGTCTTTTCATCCTCGGGCAATGCAGCCGAAAAGCGCCGGATAGCGTCCGATGCCATGGAGCGTTCCGATTCCGTCTCGGCCAAGCGTTCGGCGGCCGCGGCAACAAGGTCGGCATCGATGTTGAAAAAGCGTGCGAAAGCTTCAAGTTCGTCGGTCATCGGGCCGATACCAGGCAGGGGTGCCACCGCTTCCGGTCCGACAGTCTCCGCCTGCACAGCCATCAGCCACAGCAGATAAATGAGCCTGAGATCACCGCGCAGGACATCCGCACGCAATGGCGTCAAAGCCGCGAGCCAGCCCGATCCGTCCTCTTCTTCTTCGTCATATTCCGGTTCTTCCTCATATACGATGTCGAGGACAAGATTTTCACCTGTGGTGGTGAGTTCGGCGTAGCTGACCGCGCCGATAAATCCGCCGAGGCGTTGCTGATCGACCAGCCGCTTCGGAAAACGGATCATCAGCCGCCGCGTTCCCCAGTTCGCGAGATAGAGATGCATGTCGAACCAGCGTTCCATGAGCTCTGCCGGGTCACCTTTGAAGTCGCCCCACTCGTAGGAATTGGTGAAGCTGGTGGAAGTGATCCGCGCCCGCGTCGATAAACTGCGAAGGGCGCGCCGATCGGCGTCGCCGAGCGGGCGGTCGATCGCCTGGAACTCGTAATATTGATATTCGCTCATGGCCGTGGTTGCCGGGATTTCTTTATGGACAAAGGCAGTTCGGTCTGTGATCGCGTCCTGTCTTGATCAGACCGGATGCAACACCCCATCAGTTTCGAGGATTCGAAGCGCCTCGGCAAGCGTCACCCCGGAATGGAGCCGCGCCACCCCTTGCCTGTGTGTCGCATCCAATAGATGTCGTCGGCTGCAGCCACTTTTTCCCTTGGCGATACCCTGATCCATTATTTCTTACGCGCCATATCCTCGGCCCATATTCGTTGAGTATCGGATTGTGTCCCGTGAACCAGACGGGATAGAATAGCAAACCACGAAAGGCGAGCAGTGCGATGAAATTGGGCTGGCAACCACGGAAATGGCTCGAGAAAAAGACCAAGCGAGGTATCCGCAGCTATCCCGTCGGTACGATCGCTTACTATGGTCCCGACAATCGCCGCGCCACCAAGGTGGCCGTCAGTATCATCCCGGCGCCGCATTCGGAGCCGGCCGACCTGCGCCGATGGTTTGCTGAAACCGGTGATCTCAGGACGGACGAAACCGTTGTCGCCGAGATAGTGGCATTCCTGCGCGAGAATGACGTGAAATCGGTGGTGGCGATGGATGGAATCGTCGGCTGCCCTCACGAGGAGGGAATTGACTATCCGCTTGGCGAGGCCTGCCCGGATTGCTCATACTGGAAGGGGCGAAACCGCTGGACCGGCGAGCTTGAAGCAAGTTGAATCCCACCGGTTTGTGCTCGATAAATCCGTTCAGTGCGCTGCAGCAGACTCCGCGTGCTTTGCATTTGCCGCCCCTCGCAGCGGTTGACTATCTCCCGTCGCCATGATTTTGCGTCTCGCATCATCAAGCGAGGACATCATGGCCGACGACATTATCGTAAAGGACAGCAACGGAAGCCAGCTTCACGACGGCGATTCCGTGACTCTCATCAAAGACCTGAAGGTCAAGGGCACCTCGGAGACGCTGAAGCGCGGAACCCTGGTCAAGGGTATTCGCCTGACCGACAATCCCGGCGAGATCGAGTGCAACACCAAGCAGGTCAAGGGCCTGGTGCTGAAAACGGAATTCCTCAAGAAAGCATAGGATTTGCTCGCCCCCTGAGTGCCTATTCCGCCACTTCCTCGGTGATCACCTCGAAGCGGGAGAGTGTTGCCGGGCCGAACGCCGTCGACATGGCGACGTCGGTGGCGTCGCGGCCGGTCGCCATCAATATTCTGCCGATCCGCGGCGTGTTGTGGCGGGCATCGACCGTGTGCCAATGACCGCCGAGAAAGACTTCGAACCAGGCGCTGAAATCCATTGGATTGGGATCGGCTGGAACGCCGATATCGCCAAGATAGCCCGTGCAATATCTGGCAGGAATATTCATGCATCGGCAAAGCGCCATGGCGAGATGGGCGAAGTCGCGGCAGACGCCGCTCTTGTCGGTAAAGCCGCCATGCGCGGTTCTGAGAACGTCGGCCTTCTGATAGTCGAAGGTGATGTGGTTATGCACAAAGTCGCAGATCGCCTGCACGCGCGCCCAGCCGAGCGGCGTCGACGAGAAGGTTTTCCAGGCAAAATCGGAAAGCCTGTCGGTGTCGCAGTAACGGCTGCCAAGCAGGAAGACGAGCACCTCGTCGGGCAGGTCCTTGATCGCGTGTTGTACGGCCTCGGTGGGCACGACGTCGGGTTGCCCCGTATCGTAAATCTCGAATCTGGTCGAAATCGTCGTCAGCCCGGGCGGAGCGATGATCCGGCTGCAGGCGTTGCCGAAACTGTCGGTATATTCCCAGACTTCGATTGGCCGGTCGAATGTCAGGACCTGCTCGCTCAGAAGATCGGCGCGACGGGAGGGGTGAATGTTGAGCACCAGCAGCATTGGCGTCGGCTGGATGCATTCATAGCCCAGATGAAACCCGGCGCGTATCTTCATTGTGGCTTCCTCGTCCTCCTCTCCCCGCATGGGCGGAGGTGAGTATGGAACGCCGATTGCGCTGCCCGGTTCCAGCGGCCGCGCAACTGTCATCCAGCCGCGGCGATCCACCATTACCCCTCTTTTAACGCCGCCTGCTGCGTGGTCACGTTGACCTGCACCGTCATGCTGTCGAAATCCGACCCGTCGCCGTCATAGCTGCCGCTCAAAGGAACGGCCTGGCGCGGATCACGGGCAACGGCCACGCGAATGAGATCGCGGTTGCCGACGATGCCGTTGGTCGGATCGAACTCCGCCCACCCGGCCCCGGGAAGATAGATCTGGCACCATGCATGTGTGGAGCCGCCGCCGAGCACGGTGGAGCCGTCCCGATCGGGAACGTAAACATAGCCGCTGACGAATCGCGCTGCCAGGCCGAGCGTGCGTGCTGCCTCCATCATCAGAAGCGCGAAATCCCGGCACGTGCCGGAGCGAAGATGCAAGGTCTCAAGCGGTGCCTGCGTCCCATGTTCATGGCGCCGCGCATAAACGAAGCTTTCCCGAATGGCATAGCAGAGCGTCATCAGCAGGTGCCCCGTCTCAGTCGGGTGCCCCAGGCGCACAAACCGGCGCGCCCAGCGGCCGATCTCATCGCCCGGATCGGGATAGTGGCGCTGCATCGCCGGCGCGAGATCGGCGATTTCGTCCTTGTCGTAGGAGAAGGGATAGGTGAGCGCCGCCTCGTCGATTCGAATATCCGGGGCGAACTGGGGTGTGTGGTCGAGCGTAATCCAGGTTTCGAAACGAAGCTCGGACGACGGCCGCGAAAAATCGACCAGCGCCACGCAATTGCCGAAAACATCGTGGATCCAGCGCACATGGCTTTGCTCCGGATAGGTCGTCAGCGACGCCTCGATCAGCCGCTGGTCGAAACTGTCGCGCGGCCGGAACATCAGGCGATGCTCGCCGAAATCGACCTCTCTGCGGTAACGATAGGCCGTGATGTGGCGGACGGAGAAAATTGTCATGGCCGGCCACCGGCTGATCTGTTCACCTTACTGCTCCCAAGATGGCGACTCCGTCTCCTCATGAAGCGCCCTTCCCGCTTCCCCGCCTATCCCGATTTCTTGTCATATAAGCAGGTTTGAAAGATTGCTATTGTACCTTCACCGATTGACGGCAGAGCCGTCCAACCTGAGAGGATAACATGCATATCATCTGGGACGTTCTGACGCTTCTGCTGACCATCGGTTCGCTCTATGGCGGTCGCGAATATCGGATTATTCGCGCCCGTGCCCGCGCTCAGAATTGGGGCAATTTCTAAACCCGATCCTGGCGGTCGCGGCCGGAATCTGTCGGCCGCGTTACGTTCGAATGACGCAAGGCCATACGCTTAAGGAAATGCTGTATTAGTCGAGACGGTTTCCATCCGTCCATTCTCTCTGTTATGCCAAGCCCGCCTCACCCCAGGCGGGCTTTTTTCATGTAAGCTTGGCCGCCCGGTGATGGCTCGTTTCGCTGCTGCCGTTATTTCTTGGCGCCGGCCGAGAGCACCCGATGCGTCGCGTTGTCCATTGCGTGGCTGGCCTGCTGTCCATCCTTCTTCAGTCCGTAGGCGGTGTTGCCGCAAGCGGAAAGCGTCAGCAGGCAGAGGCAGGCAAAGGCGATCGCAGCTTTTGACATCGAGTTTTTCCCTGATAGAGCCGAACTCCAGGAAAAATGATGCAGTCTGCGCCAAAATCAATCCGTGCACCAAATCGGGGCATGTTCCTGCGCCCTATTCTCCTAATGGCCCAGGTTACGTCAGGTAAAAAATCCATGAGATGTTGAATTGTTTGCCTATGGACGGTGATGTTACCCGGAGACCGTGTATTTCATCGCCTGTGGCAGCGGACCATCCTACTACATTGGTGGTATTTCCAATTTTACTTAAATATCACTCTTAACTATCCGTTAATAATAATATTGCGTCGACCGCACTTAGGCTTATTCTTTACTCAAAGGGGGAGAGGAAAGAATGTTTAGCAAAAGCCTGATCATGCCTTTCGGCTTCGCGATGCTTGCTGTGGCTGGTCTGCTTTTCCAGCTGATTGCCTACCTGCTGGAGACGCCGGTCACCCTGTTGCAGCCATAATCGCCTAAGTTCCTCCAGGAGTGGAACTTTCTGTAGTTTCGTGCTTTCCTGCGAGTCGGTTTACCAGGAGGGATTACCATGGAAGGCGTGGGTTGGATTGCAGCCATCATCATCGGCGGTATCGCCGGCTGGCTGGCGGAAAAAGTTATGAGCAGCAGCATGGGCGTGCTCATGAATATATTGCTTGGCATCGTCGGCGCGATCGTCGCCAACTGGATTCTCGGTCTCTTGCACATTCAGCCGCTGGCCGGCTGGCTGGGTTACCTGATCACCGGCTTCATTGGAGCCTGCCTTCTGATTTTCATCGGCCGCGCCATTCGCCGCTGATATCCCAGACATAACTATCGGACATCACTCAAAGCCGGGCGCGCCTTGCGTCCGGCTTTTTTCTGTCCGGAATTCCGTATCAGCGGCGGCTCAGCAGGCCGAAAACATAGGCGATGCCCGCCGTCACCGCGAGCGCCATGATCGGTTCTTCGCGAACCTTGTCGCGCAGCCGTTCCGTCATCAGCGAAGCTTCGTCCGTAACCACCGACTTCGCCCCCTGCCCCAGCGCCCGCACACTGTCCGTCAGTCTGGACAGATCTTCACGGAGTGCCGTGACCTGCGCCGACAGATCGTCTGCTGCGATATCCGCCTTGACGCGCGCAGCGGTGGATTCGGCGGAAGCGGTTTTCAAATCTGCCATGGTCTGCTCCTGTTTCATGGGATGCCGCTTCAACGAAATGGCGGCCCGAAAGGTTCCGCCGAAGCCGATCTTTTGTTTGCCGTCAACGCCTTGCGTCGCCACCGCCGCTCTGCGCAGCTTTTCGCGTGACAACCCTTCATTTCCTGTCGGGTTTGTTCTAAGGAACGTCGAATGTCCGCCCGCGCGCGGGTCAATGAATACTGCGAGGTTTGCGTTTCCATGTTCCATTTTCTGAGAAGAGCTGCTCAGACCTGGGTTGCCAAGCTGCTCCTGCTTCTCTTGGTCGCCTCTTTCGGCGTCTGGGGCGTATCGCGCGAGCTGATATCAGGCGGCAACAGCACCACGGTCGTGACCGTCGGCGATCAGCGTGTGGGCGTCAACGAATTCCACCTCGCCTATCAGCGTCAGGTGGCAAGCCTCGGCCAGCAATTCGGCATGCGCCTTACGCCGGAACAGGCCCGTGCCTTCGGCGTCGAACAGCAGGTCCTCTCTCAGCTCATTGCGGGCGCTTCGCTCGACCAGCTCGCCGCAGACATGAATCTCGGCCTCTCCGAGGATCGCCTCGCCCAGCTGATCGGCGATGATCCGGCGTTTAAGGCCGTCAACGGCCAGTTCGATCGCGAGCTGTTCGTCTCGCGCCTGCGCAATGCCAACATTCACCAGGACGATTACATCAAGGAGCGCAGCAAGGTCGCCGTCCGCAGCCAGATCGTCGATGCGGTTTCCAACGGTTTCACCGCGCCGAAGACGCTGGTCGACGCAATGAAGCTTTATGGCGATGAAAGCCGCGCTGTCGACTACCTCTTGCTGACCAACGCCAATATCGAACCGATCAAGGCGCCGGCCGACGACGTGCTGGCCACCTGGTTCGAGGGCGTCAAGCAGCGTTACCGCGCGCCGGAATATCGCAAGATCGCCTATCTCAAGCTGCAGCCGGCCGACATCGCCGATGTCGCGTCCGTCACCGACGACCAGGTGCGCGAGGCTTTCGATAAGGGCAAGGATAGCTACCGTACGCCCGAAAGCCGCACCATCGAGCAGCTGACCTTCACCAGCAAGGATCTTGCCGCCGCCGCCGAAACCGCGCTGAAGAGCGGCACCAGCTTCGATCAGCTGGTCTCCGACCAGGGCAAGACGGCAAGCGACGTGCTGCTTGGCGAATTCACCAAGGACAAGGTTCCAGACCAGGCCGTCGCCGATGCCGCCTTCGCGGTTTCGAAGGATGGCGGCACGACGCCGGTTGTCGACGGCTCCTTCGGTCCTGTCATCCTGCGCATCACCAACATCAAGGCGGAAACGGTGAAGAATTTCGACGAGGTGAAGGAGGAGATCCGCAAGCAGCTGGCGCTTTCCAATGCCTCTCAGGAAGTGATCAACGTTCACGACCAGATCGAGGATCTGCGCGCTGGCGGCGCCGCGCTTGAAGATATTGCCGCCCAGCTGAAGCTCAAGGCCATGACCGTCGATGCGGTCGACGCGACCGGTGCCGACAAGGACGGCAAGGAGGTCAAGGATATCCCCGTCAAACAGCAGCTGCTCGGGGAAGCGTTCAAGACCGAGGTCGGCGTCGATGCGCCGCCGCTTCCGATCGGCAATGACGGCTATGTCTGGTTCAACGTCCGCGAAATCACGCCGGACCGCGACCGCCCGATCGCCGAGGTGCGCGAAAAAGCCGTCGAGGACTGGACGGCGGAGCAGCAGAAGGCCGAACTCGCCAAAAAGGCCGACGAATTGAAGGCCGAGGCGCAAAAGGGCACCGCCCTTGCCGACATTGCGGCGCCGCTCGGCATCGCCGTCGAAAGCAAGAGCAGCATCACCCGTTCCACCGACGATGCGGTTCTCGGCCGCGCCGGCGTCAAGGCCGCCTTCTCCGGCCCTGTCGACACGGTGGCGAGCGCGGTCGGCGCCGATCCCTCGACGCAGATCCTGATGAAGGTCACCGAGGTCAACAGCCAGCCGACCGGCGACGTGCTGAACAACCGCGATGCCCAGCTCACCGCCATGGCCAATGCCGCCGGCGATGATATTCTCGATCAGATGGTCAACCTGCTGCAGACGCAGTACGGCGCTGAGGTCAACCAGACGCTCGCCGAACAGACGGCGGCCCGGTAGAACAGGATGATTTTAGGCCCGGTCGGCCTAAAATCTGAATCCTGTTCTAAATTAAAGAGTTAGAGCATGATGTCATCCGAAAACCGCTCACACTTTTCGGCATCATGCTCTAGAACAGGATGATTTTAGGCGCGGTGGCCTAACTCTGAATCCTGTCGAGTTCAACAGTTAGAGCATGACGTCCCCGAACGCCGCTCCGGTGTCATGCTTTGGGAGGTTTTATGACCGATCTGAAGCCGTTCCTGGCCAAGGCCGCAAACCGCGAGCCGCTGACGCGTGACGAGGCGCGTGCCGCCTTCGACATCCTGATGTCGGGCCAGGCGACGCCTTCGCAGATCGGCGGCTTCCTGATGGCGCTGCGCGTGCGCGGCGAAAGCGTCGACGAGATCGTCGGCGCCGTCACCACCATGCGGTCGAAAATGCTGACCGTCGAGGCGCCGGCCGATGCCATCGACATCGTCGGCACCGGCGGCGATGCCAGCGGCACCTACAATATTTCGACGTTGGCGGCACTGATCGTCGCCGGCGCCGGTGTGCCGGTGGCAAAGCACGGCAACCGGGCGCTGAGCTCGAAATCCGGCGCGGCCGACAATCTGGCTGCACTCGGCGTCAATATCGATGTCGGTCCCGAGATCATTTCCCGCTGCATTGCGGAGGCCAGCGTCGGCTTCATGTTCGCGCAGCTTCATCATTCCGCCATGCGCCATGTCGGCCCGTCCCGCGTCGAACTCGGCACCCGCACCATCTTCAATCTTCTGGGGCCGCTCTCCAATCCGGCCGGTGTCCGCCGCCAGCTGCTGGGCGTCTTTTCGCCGCAATGGCTGGTGCCGCTGGCCGAAGTCATGCGCGATCTCGGTTCCGAATGCGTCTGGGTGGTCCATGGCGACGGTCTCGACGAGATCACCACAACCGGCATCACCAAGGTTGCTGCTCTCGAAGACGGCAAGATCCGCACCTTCGAGCTGTCACCCGCCGATTTCGGCGTCAGCCCCTGCGTGCTCGCCGATATCAAGGGTGGCGATGGTGTCGCCAATGCTGCGGCGCTTCGCGAGGTTCTCGGCGGCGCGAAAAACGCCTACCGCGATGTCTCGCTGGCCAATGCTGCCGCCTCGCTCGTCATCTCGGGCAAGGTCGAAACGATCCGCGACGGCATGACGCTTGCCGCGCATTCGCTCGATAGCGGCGCCACGGCGCTCGCTCTCGACAAACTCATCGCCGTTTCCAACGATATCGATTAGGATTGCCGGATGAGCGATATCCTGAAGAAGATCGAACTCTACAAGCGTGCGGAAATCGCCGCCGCCAAGGCGACGGTGTCGCTGGCCGACCTGAAGGCGATGCAGGCCGGGCAGTCCGCGCCGCGCGGTTTTTACCAGGCGCTTACGGCCACGCGTGAGGCTGGCCGTTTCGGCCTGATTGCCGAGATCAAGAAGGCAAGTCCCTCCAAGGGCCTCATTCGTCCGGATTTCGATCCGCCGGCGCTGGCAAAGGCCTACGAAGCCGGCGGCGCGGCCTGCCTTTCCGTGCTCACCGATACGCCAAGCTTTCAGGGGGCGCCGGAATTCCTGACGGCGGCGCGTGCCGCCTGCGCCCTGCCCGCTTTGCGTAAGGACTTCATGTTCGAAACCTATCAGGTCCATGAGGCCCGCGCCTGGGGCGCCGATTGCATTTTGCTGATCATGGCGTCGCTGACCGACGACGAGGCGGAGCGTCTGCAGGACGAAGCTTTTTCGCTTGGCATGGATGTGCTGGTCGAGGTTCACGACGCGCCGGAAATGGAACGCGCGCTGAAGCTCTCCTCGCCGCTTATCGGCATCAACAACCGCAACCTCAGGACTTTTGAAGTCAGCCTGACCGTCAGCGAGACGCTTGCCTCGATGGTTCCTGATGACCGGCTCCTCGTCGGCGAAAGCGGCATCTTCACCCATGCCGATTGCAAGCGCCTGCAGGCCGCCGGCATCAATACCTTCCTGGTCGGCGAAAGCCTGATGCGCAAGGACGACGTGACGGCCGCCACCCGCGCGCTGCTCATCGGCGAAGCGGCAATCGCGGCCGAATAAGATGAGCGGCGGAAAGCCCGGCCTCACCCATATCGACGCGTCAGGCGAAGCGCATATGGTCGATGTTTCCGACAAGGCCGAGACGGTGCGCGTCGCCACCGCCGAAGGCCATGTGAGAATGGCGCCGGAAACGCTCGTTCTCATCCGCCAAGGCAATGCCAAGAAGGGCGATGTCATCGGCACGGCCCGCCTTGCCGGCATCATGGCCGCCAAACAGACCGCCAATCTGATCCCGCTCTGCCACCCGCTGATGCTGACGAAGGTGACGGTCGAGATCGCGGAAGATGCGGCCCTGCCCGGCCTGCGCGTCACGGCAACCGCCAAGCTGACCGGCAAGACCGGTGTCGAGATGGAGGCGCTGACTGCCGTCTCCGTCGCGTGCCTGACGATCTACGACATGGCCAAGGCCGCCGACAAGGCAATGGAGATCGGCGGCATCCGGCTGCTCGAAAAAACCGGCGGCAAATCCGGCGATTTCCGTCATCCGGAGGCGAGATGAACCTGCTCCCGGTCACCGAGGCACAGAACCGCCTGCTCTCACGGGCAAAGCCGGTCGCAGCATCGCAGACGCTGCCGCTCGCCGAAGCAGAGGGCCGCGTCCTTGCCGTCGATCTCACGGCGGGCCTGACACAGCCACCCTTCAATGCATCGGCAATGGATGGCTATGCGCTGCGCCGCGAAGACGCGCCGGAGCCGGGCGCTGTGCTGAAGGTCATCGGCACCTCGGCCGCTGGCCACGGCTTCGAGGGAAACGTCGGCCGCGGAGAAGCCGTCCGCATCTTCACCGGCGCGCCGGTTCCGCCAGGCGCCGACAGCGTCCTGCTGCAGGAGGATGCTGAGAAGATCGAAGACGGTATCCGAACCAATTTCCCCGTCCGGCAGGGTCAGCATGTGCGTCCCCGCGGCCAGGATTTCGTCGAAGGCGAAGCTGTGCTGCCCGCCGGCACCGTGCTCGATTTCTCGCGGCTGACGGTCGCAGCCGGCATGAACCGACCCGATGTCGAAGTGCTCC
Source organism: Rhizobium sp. M1 (assembly GCF_002531805.1). Lineage (NCBI taxonomy): Bacteria > Pseudomonadati > Pseudomonadota > Alphaproteobacteria > Hyphomicrobiales > Rhizobiaceae > Rhizobium > Rhizobium sp. M1. The sequence goes on from NZ_NWSW01000032.1 coordinate 30,342, forward strand.
GGCGCCCGCTGATCGCCATCCTTGCGACCGGCGACGAATTGCTGCCGCCCGGAAGCACACCCGGCCCTTCGCAGATCATCGCGTCCAATACTTTTGGCATTGCAGCCCTTGCCCGCAAAGCCGGCGCCGATGTGCTCGACCTCGGCATCGTCCCGGATGACAAGGCCAGGATCACCGCGGCAATCGACACGGCGCGGAACGCCGGGGCTGATGTCATCGTCACGCTCGGCGGCGCTTCGGTCGGCGATCATGATCTGGTCCAGGCGACGCTGATCGAGGCCGGCATGCAGCTCGATTTCTGGCGCCTCGCCATGCGTCCCGGCAAACCGCTGATGGTCGGCAGCTTCGGCGAGACCCATGTGCTCGGCCTGCCCGGCAATCCGGTCTCGAGCCTCGTCTGCTCCTTGCTCTTCCTGGAACCGCTGATCCGCAAGCTCGCCTCCTTGCCGCCGGTGCGACGCGAGGCGACGATGGAGGCGGCCGTCACGCTGCGCGCCAACGACCACCGGCAAGACTATATCAGGGCGAAACTGTCGAAGTCCGCCGCCGGAAACTGGCTGGCCGAGCCCTTCGCCAAGCAGGATTCCTCGATGATGAAAGTATTTGCGCAAGCCGATTGCCTCATCATCCGCCCACCGCATGCGCCGGAATTGCCGGCCGGAGCGCCCTGCCCGGTCATGCTGTTGCGGCCGGACCTCCTGGCTTAGTCGCGTCTTTAAGCATCGCAGAAAGCGAAAAAACGCCCGCCTGCACCGCCTTGGCCGCGGATCCCGCCCCGAAATCCGCAACCCCATGGGTTGCGATTCGCGTGAGTTCCCCATGCGGCAGGTAGGCGCGATGGGGATCGCCGATCAGCACCTCGATGCCGGCGGCCTGGCAACGCCGCAGGAAAGCCATCACCCGCAAGGCAAGCGCGGGATCGTAGAACAGGTCGCCGACAACGAGGATATCCGTCTCCTCCGGTGGCGGTGCCTCGATGATATCGGCGGTGACGACTAGGATGTTCACGCCGTTCACCGCCGCGTTGAGACCGATTGCGGCAATGGCGTTGGCATCGACATCGACCGCCGTGACCGCGGCAGCTCCGGCCTTGGCCGCCGCAATGGCGACAAGCCCGGAGCCGGCGCCGAGATCAACGACGCGGCGGCCGGCGACCACCTCTGGCCGGTCGAGCAGATGGCGGGCAAGCACGGCGCCGCCGGCCCAGGGGTAGGCCCAGTAGGGCGCTGGGTCGGCCTCTCCCCGGCCGGCAAGCCGCCAAAGCCCACTCGCGGGTCCTGCCGTATGCAGCAGGATTTCGGGAATGGCCGGGACGGGTGAAATCGGCAGGTTGGCCAGAATAAAGGCGGCCGGATCGGGACGCGGTGTGCTGGAGCGTTTCATCGTCGTCATGCTCCCTGTCCCGCATTAAAATCCAACGATTCAATAGTTCTTCATGGCGAAATGCCGCATACCGTCAGATAAAGCCCTCCGCCCGAACCGGCGAAGGGCTGCGGCAAAATCAGCCGGGCTTCTTCTTCGAAAACTTGTTCTTCGGCCCGGCACCGCCCTTGCCCTCGTATTTCGGGCGTTCGGATTTGGCGCCTTCGAATTTCGGCTTGTCATATCTGGGCTTGTCGGATTTCGGGCCATCGAAGCCAGGCTTGCCGGGTTTCTTGCTCCACGGCTTGCTATCCTGCTTCTCCCCGCCGGCATTCTCGGCCGCAGCATATCCGCCGCCCGAACCCTTGCCGAACTTCTTTTTCGGTCGCTCGTCGCGGAAGTTATCGCCCGGCCGTTCGTCACGCGACGACTTGCCGGCATAGGGCTTCTGTGCCGCCGCACGGCTGAAATCCGGCGTGCCGGAAAGCCGGGTCACGCGGATACCGCGTTCGAGCGTCTTGTTCGGTCCGAGCGCCTCCTGGAAGCTGTCGGCGCTTGCCGCGGCAATCTCGACAAAGGTTTCCTCGGGCTGCATCTTGATCGCGCCGATCTCGCGCTTCGTTACATTGCCGTTGCGGCAGAGCATCGGGATCAGCCAGCGCGGCTCGGCATTCTGCTTGCGTCCGACCGAGACGGAGAACCAGGCGCTGGGGCCGAAATCCTCGCGCGGTCCCTTCTGTGCCGGCGCGTATGGCTCGGCATTGTCGCGGCGCTTGCGGCTGCCCCCGTCCTGCACGGTGACCTCGATCAGATCCTCCGGCGCCGAATGATTGGTGCGGTAGAGACGCAGGAAGGCGGCGGCGAGCTTTTCGGCGCCGTGGCTCGCAAGAAGCTGCTGCATCAGTGCCTGTTCTTCTTCCTGCGGCGCCTCGCTGAAGATGGGATCGGCGAGCAGCCGTTCGTCGTCGCGCTCGTTCACCTCCTCGGCCGACGGCGGCCGCGCCCAGGCAGCCGAAATACCGGCATTCTCCAGCAGACGTTCGGCCTTGCGCCGCGCACTCAGCGGCACGATCATGGCGCTGATGCCTTTGCGCCCGGCCCGGCCGGTGCGGCCGCTGCGGTGCAGCAGCGTTTCCGGATTGGTCGGCAGGTCGGCATGGATGACGAGATCGAGGCCCGGCAGATCGATGCCGCGGGCAGCGACGTCGGTCGCGATGCAGACGCGGGCGCGGCCGTCGCGCATCGCCTGCAGCGCATGGCTGCGTTCGTTCTGCGTCAGCTCGCCGGAAAGCGCCACGACCGAAAAATTGCGATTGTTGAAGCGCGCGGTCAGGTGATTGACGGCGGCGCGCGTCGAACAGAAGACGATGGCGTTGGTCGCCTCGTAATAACGAAGCACGTTGATGATCGCGTTCTCGCGGTCGCTCGGAGCCACCATCAGCGCCCGATATTCGATATCGACATGCTGCTTTTCCTCGGCCGCGGTGCTGATGCGCACGGCGTCGCGCTGATAGCTCTTGGCAAGCTTGGCAATCGCCGCCGGCACGGTTGCCGAAAACATCAGCGTCCGGCGCTCGTCCGGCGCCGAGTCGAGAATGAATTCCAGATCTTCCCGGAATCCGAGATCGAGCATTTCGTCGGCCTCGTCGAGTACGGCGGCCTTCAGCTCCGACATGTCGAGCGCGTTACGGCGGATATGATCGCAGAGCCGGCCCGGCGTGCCGACGACGATATGGGCGCCGCGTTCGAGCGAACGGCGCTCGCTGCGGATGTCCATGCCGCCGACGCAGCTGGCGATCACCGCGCCGGTCATCTCATAGAGCCATTCGAGCTCGCGCTTCACCTGCAGGGCAAGCTCGCGGGTCGGGGCGATGACGAGGGCGAGCGGAGCACCGGCATTGCCGAAGCGTTCCCTGCCCTCAAGCAGCGTCGGCGCCAGCGCCAGCCCGAAGGCGACGGTCTTGCCGGAACCGGTCTGGGCGGAAACCAGAGCGTCGGATGCAGCAAGATCAGGATCGAGCATCGACTTCTGCACCGGGGTGAGTTCGGCGTAACCGCGCTTCTGCAACGCCTTGGCGATCGCCGGAACGACGCCGTTGAATTCTGTCATGAGTTCGATCTTTCGGAGCTGTCAGGCGCGAAATGCGCCATGGCCGGAGCCAGCCGGCGGGATATTTGCGCCGTTCCTAGCCGCTCCCGCAGCGATTGTCAAAGCGTGCGGCTGCGCCACAGCCAAGCGTCGATATGGCTTGCCCGGCCGCGCAGCTCCGTTTCCAACGGCCCCTCCATCCCGCCGGCCTGCAGCAGCGCGCTGTCAGGACCTGCAGCACGGACGATTTCGTCGCTCAGCGCTAGCTCGACGCCGTTGCGGGCGGCGACTTCCATCAGCCGGGCGCCGACATTCACGGTGTCGCCCGCCGCCGTGATCTGCTGCCGATCGCCGGTGCCGAGCCGTGAGGCGACGATCGGGCCGCAATGGGCGCCGACCTTGAAGCCGATCTTCTTCTCGGCAAAGCCCGCATGCGCGCCAAGCCAGGCCCGCGTACGCTCGCAGAGGCCGACCGCGCAGGCGACGGCGCGGGCGGCATCGTCATCGGCCGGCTGCGGCAGGCCGAACAGGATCATTGCCCCGTCGCCCATGAAGCTGGTGATGGCGCCGCCGTGAGAGCGGGCCTCCTCGTCGATGATTTCGAAGAAACCGCTCAGCACTTCGCTGACCTTGACCGGTCCGAGCTTTTCGCTGAGACCCGTGAAGCCCGAGAGATCGATGAAGACGACCGCAGCGTTCTGGCGCACCGGCGCAGCAAGGAAATTCGGATCGCGCGCCAACCATTCGCCCAGGCCGGGAGCCTCGATGCGTTGCAGGAGCGCGCTCTGCTCGGCGAAATGGCGGGCGCGGCCGCGGTCGAGCCAGAGTTCGGCCGCACCGAGCGCCACCGCCGGCGGCAGCGCCGCGGCGATCGGCAAAGCCGCACTCAGCCAATAGCCATGGGCAAAGGCCGACAGATTGAGCATGGCCCAGACCACCAGCACCAGCACCATGATGAGGTAACCCGCAGCACTCCGCCGCCAAGCCATCAGCGAAACGAGCAGGAGCGCCAGGCCGATGGCAATGCCGGCATCGATCAGCCTCATCCTGTGGTCGCGCACCATGCCGTCGCCGGTGACGAGATGGATGATTGCCGTCGACATCACCTCGACGCCGGGCATGACGGGATCGAACGGTGTCGGGAAAACGTCGCCGCCGCCGGTGACCGTCGAACCGATGACAACGATGCGGCCTGCCGCCGCCGCTGCCGGCAGCTTGCCGTCAAGCGCATCGGCGGCGCTGAAGGTGGCGATGCTGCCGCGCCCGCCATAGAAGGTCAGCGGCAGGCGTTGACCGATATCCGTGGGAATATGCAGCGCTCCGAGCATGACGGCATCACGTTCGATACTGGGATCGGCGCCGAGCGCCACCGAGGCGGCACGCAACGGAAAAGCCAGATCCAGTCGGTCGGCGGTGCGCGAAATCAGCGGAATGAAGCGCGGCGTGCCGGTCTGATCGGTTGCGACATTGACGATGCCGACCGCCGCTGCCTCGGCAAAGCGCGGGAGCGGCAGCAGAAGCTGGTTTGCCTCGGGGATGGCGGCCAATGGATCCTCGGCGGCATCGGTGACCCGCTGCCTGCTTTGCGCAAAGGTGGCCGCGCCCGCGATGACGGTTGGCCCCTGGCGCAAGGCGGCGGTCAGCGCCGCATCACCTTCCTCCGGCCCCGGATCGACGAGCAGAATGTCGAGCGCCAGGGCTTTCGGCTTGCCCGCATTGATCGCGCCGACAAGGCGGGCAAGCGTGGCCCGGTCGAGCGGATAGCCATGGGCGGCGGCGGTGCGGTCATCGATCGCGACGATCGAGACGACGGGCGGCGGCTCTCTTGCGCCGACGACGAGGCTGCGGATATCCGCAAGCGTCGCCTCCATCCGGTCGAGAAGGCCCACCTCGCCGTTGAGATTGAGATAACCGAGCGCCGCGCCCCAGAGACCGGCGAACAGCAGCGCGATCACGGTCAGCAGACGATGGCTCATGATAGTTATTGGCCGAGGCGGGCAAGAAGGGCCGCGACGCGCGGCGCCGGCCAGCGGCGCACGACAAGAGGTTCGGTTGAGCTGGACACATCGACGCCCTCGCCCGGCGACAGCACTACCGGCTCGCCGGCCGGCCGACGGACGGCAACGCTGCCCCTGACCACCAGCACCGAGGTCTTGCCGCCTGCGACGTCGACAGCCCATTGCGTGCCACGCACGGCAGCAATCGCCTGCGGCGTCACCACCTGGAAGCCACCTGTGTGCTGACTGCTGTCGACATCGACGAGAATGGCCTTGCGCCGCAGCGACGCCGAATCGGGACTGCCGTCACGGTTGCGGTCGGAGAGGCGGAAAGACGCGCCGGCTTCTGCCGTCACCTTGACGCCGCCGGGGCAGCTCAGCACCTGACGGGCGCCGGCGTCACGCGATATCGCGCAGCCCGCAGACTGCGCCAAGGCCGCCTCATGCGGAATGAGCCCGGCAGCCAGCGCGGCGACAAACAGGTTGCGAAGCGTCGTATGCATGGAAAGCCCCCGTGACCGTGCGGAGCAGCTTCTGCGAAAGCGCCCGCCAACCGTCTTCTTCCATATCGGCCATGATAGCCGAATTCCGATATTTCCCTAGGCGAAAAGTAGACCGGTGAGACCACCGGCGAATTCTCAGGGACCGCTTCTCATCTCCGGCGCCGGCCCGGCATAACGCGCGCGCGGCCGGATCAACTCCCCACTCTCGATCTGCTCCATCGCATGCGCGAGCCAGCCGGTGGAACGCGCAAGCGAAAAAATGATGATCGGCGCCTCTCGAGGCAGCCCGAAGGCGGCCGCCATGGCGGCAAGCGCGAAATCGACATTGACCTTCTCGCCGACCATTTCCTCGCCGGCTTCCCGAAGCGCGGCAAATTGCGGCGGCAGGGAAAAATGCGAAAGCAGTGCCAAAGCCCTGATGTCGCCATCGGGATAGAGCGGATGGCCGAAGGCCGAGAGGTGATTGCCCTGGACAAGCGAACGGCGGATCGCCTGTTCCGGCCCAAGCGCTGAAGATGACTCGATCAAGGCGTCGACGCCTTGCCAGGCGGCGCCGTGCAGTGGCCCCGTCAGCGTTGCCAGACCGGAAAGCACGGCGGCCGAAAGTGCCGCGCCCGCCGAGGCGGTGACCCGCGCCGCAAAGGCCGAGGCGTTGAGTTCGTGATCGGCAAGCAGCACCAGCGCCCGGCGCAGGCAATCGGCGGCATCCGGCCGTTCCCAACTTGCCGCCAGCCGCAGGTGCAGCGGCTGGGCCGCAGGCCCTGGCGCCAGCGCATCGGCGATGGTCGAGAGAACGCCGTGCGCCTCGCGCCGCAGGGCGGCCTGGGATCGGCCGACCGATGGCAGGTCCACCGTCACCCGCCCGGCCAGTGCCAGGAAAGCAGCCTGAAGCGACGGCGGGCCATTTCCGGCTGCTGCGCCCGAGAACAGCGTTTCCGCGCCGTTCCAGAGCAGTGCCGCCGTCTGCTCCAGCGTCGCCGCCTCGGCGAAATCGGCGGTATCCCGTCCGCGATAAAAAAGCCGTCCTGCGATGATGGTGGAGATCGCCGAGGCGAGAACCGGGTCACCCCATCGGATCGTCTCGGCAGCAACCGTTTCGGCCTTGCGGCGGCCGGCATGGCGTTCGGCCAGTCGCTGCACGTCGGCGGCCTGGTAGAGGCTGCGGCGCGGGTCGGCGGGATCGGGCTTGGCGCGGATGCGCCCGCGGCTGACATTGGCGTAAAGCGTCTGCGGCTTGGTCTTCAGCGCCTGCAGCGCCTCCTCGGCGGTCAGCCACGGCATCGGAGCCTCATATTGATCAATTGCATCAAGATTGACGTCAATGAGACTAGGTCGGATCATCCTTTGTCGTAAAGGAGAAACAATATGAAAAACGGCTTGGAAGACGTCATCGCCGCCGAAACGCAGCTCTCGGATGTCGATGGCGAAGCGGGGCGGCTGATCATCCGCGGCGTATCGCTGGATCATCTCGTCGCGGGCGGGACCTATGAGGGCGTTGCCGCCCTGTTGCTGGATGGCCTGATGGAGCGAAGCTTCGATGAAGCGGAATTGCGCGGTGGCTGGCGAACGCGCGAACGAAAGCCTTCGCCCATATCGAGGCCGCCGACGCCGCCCTGCTCGCACTGCCGCCGGTCGATGCGATGCGGGCGCTGATCGCCCGGCTGCCCGATGGCGAGGATTTGGATATAGCGCTCGGCCTTCTGGCAGCGCCCGCAGTGTTCCTGCCCGCGGTTCTTAGGCTGCAGCGCGGCCAAAAGCCGATTGCGCCCGATGCCGCACTGTCGCAGGCGGCCGATATCCTGCGCATGCTGACTGGAAAATTGCCGAGCAAGGAGCAAGTGGCGGCGCTCGATACCTATCTCGTCACGATCTCAGACCACGGCCTCAACGCCTCGACCTTCGCATCGCGGGTCATCGCCTCGACCCAGGCCGGCCTCACCTCTTCCGTGCTGGCGGCGCTGAGCGCGCTGAAGGGGCCGCTGCATGGCGGCGCGCCCGGGCCTGTCCTCGACATGCTGGATGCCGTGGGAACGGCGGAGAATGCCGGCCGTTGGCTCGGCGACGCGCTCGATCGCGGCGAAAGGCTGATGGGCTTCGGCCACCGCATCTATCGTGTGCGCGATCCGCGCGCCGATGCGCTGAAAGGCGCGCTGAAGCCGCTGATCGCGTCGGGACAGGTGGACAGCGCCCGCGGTGCGCTGGCGGAAGCCGTGGAGGCCGCCGCGTTGGCGATCCTGAAGGCGCGCAAGCCGGACCGGCCGCTCGACGTCAATGTCGAATTCTATACCGCGCTGCTGCTCGAAGCGCTCGGCTTCCCGCGGCAAGCCTTCACCGGCGTGTTCGCGATCGGCCGCACCGTCGGTTGGCTGGCGCATGCGCGCGAACAAGCGCTCGACGGCCGGCTGATTCGCCCGCGTTCGGTCTATATCGGGCCATTGCCGGCGGCTGCATGAAGGCTGATCCGGCAGGATATCCGGATCCAATCCAGATCGCGCGTAATCGCGCGATCTGGTGCCGCACTCGTCAGACGAGGCGGCTCTGCTCCGTTGCCGCTTCGATGAAGCTGGCAAACAGCGGATGTGGGTCGAGCGGGCGGCTCTTCAGTTCGGGGTGATACTGCACGCCGATGAACCAGGGGTGATCGGGATATTCGATCGTCTCCGGCAGAACGCCGTCCGGCGACATGCCGGAGAAGACGAGGCCGCAGCTCTCGAGCCGGTCCTTGTAGTCGATATTAACCTCATAGCGGTGGCGATGACGCTCGGAAATGTCGGTCGAACCGTAGATTTCCGAGATCTTCGTGCCCTTCTTCAGGGCCGCCTTGTAAGCTCCAAGGCGCATCGTGCCGCCGAGATCGCCGGCCGCGGTGCGCTTCTGCAGCTCGTTGCCCTTGACCCATTCGGTCATCAGGCCGACCACCGGTTCTTTCGTCGGGCCGAACTCGGTCGACGAAGCCGCCGGCACATCCGCGAGATTGCGTGCCGCCTCGATGACGGCCATCTGCATGCCGAAACAGATGCCGAAATACGGCACCTTGCGCTCGCGGGCAAAGCGGGCCGCATGGATCTTGCCTTCGGAGCCGCGCTCGCCGAAGCCGCCCGGCACGAGGATGCCATGCACCTTTTCCAGATAGGGTGCCGGATCTTCCTTCTCGAAGACCTCGGACTCGATCCATTCGAGCTTGACCTTGACGCGATTGGCAATGCCGCCGTGATGCAGCGCCTCGATCAGCGATTTATAGGCATCCTTGAGGCCGGTATATTTGCCGACGATCGCGATCGTCACTTCGCCTTCCGGCGTCCGGATGCGATTGCAGACCTCTTCCCACTGGTCAAGGCGCGGCTTCGGCGCCGGCTCGATGCCGAAGGCGGCGAGCACTTCGTCGTCGAGGCCTTCCTTGTGGTAGGCCATCGGCACGTCATAGATGTTGGCGACATCGAGTGCCTGGATGACGGCGGACGGACGCACGTTGCAGAACAGCGAGAGCTTGCGGCGCTCGGCTTCCGGGATTTCGCGATCGGCGCGCACCAGCAGGATATCGGGATGAATGCCGAGCGCCTGCAGTTCCTTCACCGAGTGCTGGGTCGGCTTGGTCTTCAGTTCGCCTGCCGCCGGAATATAGGGCATCAGCGTCAGATGCACGTAGACGGCGGTGCCGCGCGGCAGGTCGTTGCCGAGCTGGCGGATTGCCTCCATGAAGGGCATCGCCTCGATGTCGCCGACCGTGCCGCCGATCTCGCAGATGACGAAATCGTAGTCCTTGTTGCCCTCGGTGACGAAATCCTTGATCTCGTTGGTGACGTGCGGGATGACCTGCACCGTCGCGCCGAGATAGTCGCCGCGCCGTTCCTTGTCGATGATGTTCTTGTAGATGCGGCCGGTGGTGATGTTGTCGGTCTTGGTTGCCGAACGCCCCGTGAAGCGCTCGTAGTGGCCGAGATCGAGATCGGTTTCCGCACCGTCGTCGGTGACGAAGACTTCGCCATGCTGGGTCGGGCTCATCGTGCCCGGATCCACATTCAGATAGGGGTCGAGCTTGCGAAGCCGGACCCGATAACCACGAGCCTGCAGCAAGGCTCCGAGAGCCGCGGCCGCGATTCCTTTTCCGAGGGAGGAAACCACGCCGCCAGTGATGAATACGTATCGCGCCATGGGATTCACCGGATACCTTTTCAAAAACGATTCCACCAGCCCAAAAATTCTTTTCCAGAACTTTCGAAGCCTGAGGCGGGAATCTGAACAAAAGAAAACCGGCAGACCCGAGGGCCTGCCGGCGGTTTATGTCGAAGACCGGTTTACTGTCCCGTCGGGACGCCGGAGGGCTGAGCCGGCGCCGGCGCGGCCGGAGCTGCGGGCGTTGCCGGGGCAGTCGTTGCCGGAGCGGTTGCTGCCGGCGCATCCGTTGAAGGCACGCTGGCCGCGGGGGCCTGGGCTGCCGGAGCCTGCGGAGCGGGCGCGGCGGCGCCGCTGCTCGGAACGCCGTTGCCGGCCGGCTGGTTGGCCGGAGCCTGTGCGCCGCCGAGCGAATCGAGAATGCCGTTGCCCTGGCCGCTCGTGGCCGGGATGCGGTCGAGAATATCGCCCGGACGGCCCTCGTAACGCGTCAGTATGCCGAGGCCGAGCGACGTCAGGAAGAACAGCGTGGCAAGGATCGCGGTCGTGCGCGTCAGCGCATTGGCCGTGCCGCGGGCCGACATGAAGCCCGAACCGCCGCCGATGCCGAGGCCGCCGCCTTCCGAGCGCTGGATGAGCACGACGCCGACAAGCGCGAGCACGATCATGAGATGGATGACAATCAATACTGTCTGCATGGGTCCAGTCCTGCCCGCCGGAAGACGGACATAATTAAAAATTCTGGCGGCTCTTTACATGAGGCGTTCATCTATTCCAAGCCCTTCGGCCGAGAATACGCCCCGGATTGAACGAATAACCCGGGAATAAACAATGCCTCAGGCGAGCAGCGCCTCGTAGGCCCGGTAGATGGCGAGGAAGTCGGCGGCTTTCAAGCTCGCCCCGCCGATCAGCGCGCCGTCGACATTGGCAATGCCCATCAGTTCGCCGGCATTGGCCGGCTTGACCGAGCCGCCATAGAGAAGGCGCATCTTCCGGCCCTGGTCGCCGAAGCGCGCCGCCATTTCGGCGCGCATGAAGGCATGCGCCTTTTCCACGTCTCCCGATGTCGGCGTCACACCTGTACCGATCGCCCAGATCGGCTCATAGGCGATAACCGTATTTTCGGCGGTTGCGCCATCCGGAACGGAGGCCGAAAGCTGGCGCTTGATGATGTCGAGCGCCTGGCCGGCGCGGCGTTCGTCCGCCGTCTCGCCGATGCAGATGATCGCCGTCAGCCCGGCGGCAAAGGCGGCCTCCGCCTTGGCGCGCACCAGATGGTCCGTTTCGGCGTGGTCGGTGCGGCGCTCGGAATGGCCGACGATCACATAGGTGCCGAAACTGTCGGCGATCATTTCGGCCGAGATGTCGCCGGTATGCGCCCCGGACGCCTTCTGATGGCAGTCCTGCGCGCCGATCGAAAGCGGGCTGTCGGTGCAAAGCGCGGTCGCCACATAGAGCAGCGTCGCAGGCGGGCAGATCAACGCCTCAACCTTATCGGCGAGCGGCGGATGAACACCCTCGGCGATCGCCTTGATCTGATCCAGAGAGGCACGGGTGCCGTTCATTTTCCAATTTCCCGCCACGAGCGGGCGCACGTCAGGTGTCATGCCGGCCTTCCCTAAATCTGCTTATGCCTGCGGCCATATCAAAAGCTTGCGGCAAAGAAAAGCATCATGCCCCTGACGTAAGGGGAATCTCGGCAATCCCAGGCAAATTTTGCCGAAAAACCCGCGCTAAGCCGCAAGAAGCCAGTTCAACACCCTGCGCCAGTCGATCATCCGGATCGGCGTTCCGTGATTGCCGGTCTGAAACAGCGTGAAGCGCGTCGGATATTTTGCCTTGTGCAGTTTTTCGAACAGCGCCTGCTGGTCGCTGGCGGCATAGACCGGATCGCGGCTGCCATGCGCGAACCAGAGCGGCAGTTTTGCCCGGTAGAAGGCGCTTCTGGTGAAATCGGGATCGGTAACCCCGCTCATGACAAGCATGCCCTTCAGCCGCTTGACGCTGGCCTCGTCGCGGGCAATGCCCCAGCAGAGCTGACTGCCCATCGAGGCGCAGGACAGGATGACCGGCCGGCCAGGCGATTGGGCGCTGGCATAGCGGATGAGGCCGGCGATGGCGGCAACGCCGTTGCTGTCGAAGCTCTTGACCGTCGGCGAATAATAGACGCCGCCATTGCCGGCGGCGAGGTTCTTCAGCCGGTTGAAATTGCCGCCGAAGCTGTAGTCGTTGGCCCCGAGCCGGCGGTCGCCGTCGCGGCCGTGGATGAAGATCACGGTGAAGGCGGCATTTTTCGCCGGTCCCACCCTGGTGACATCGAGGTCGATGCCGTCGAGGGAGAGCGTTTCGTCCGCCTGGGCCTTGCGGATGCCGAGCGCCACATATTTCTGCTGCACCCGCTTCTGCGGGATCTGGTCGCGGCCGTTGATATCGCGCATCTCATCGTAGTCGATGACCTCGAAGGCACCGTCGTCGCCGGTCTGCAGGATGGTCTGCTTCGAGAACAGATCGTCCTTGAAAGGCCCCAGCGCGCCGGCCGCCTGCGCCGGCCCGCCTGATAACAGTACCACCGCGGACAGGAAAAACGCCGCAATTGCCGATATAACAGTGCAATCACTTGTGGACATTCGCATGCGGATGGTTTCCTGAAGCCTGCCGCCGCTTGCCATTCCGCGCCCGGCAACGCAAATCATGTGTCAAACTCCGCCAGAATTGGCGGTGTCGCGTATAGAGGTGCTTTCTGGCAGAATCTGCCTGATTCGCAAACGTGACATGAAATGCGGTGATTTTGGGTCGGCGGCGGATGCAAGCCCAAGACAGGATGAAGATCTGAACGGCTCCATGGACGACAGCAACGACCTTTTCTCCGGACTGCCCCTTTCTGAAAAACGCGAGGAGGCACAGAAGCCCGTAGCGCCGGCCGAGCGGCCAGCGGCCGCAGCGCCCATCGCCGCGACGCCGCCCTCCGCCTCTGCGCGCCCGGCGCCTGCCGGATCAAACTCGGACGACTACGGCGCTTCGTCGATCCGCGTCCTCGAGGGCCTCGAGCCGGTGCGCATGCGCCCGGGCATGTATATCGGCGGCACCGACGAAAAGGCGCTGCATCATCTCTTTGCCGAAGTCATCGACAATGCGATGGACGAGGCGGTCGCCGGACACGCCAATTTCATCGAAGTGCATCTCGATCTGCAGGGGTACCTCACCGTCACCGATAACGGCCGCGGCATCCCGGTCGAGAACCATCCGCAGGTTCCGGGCAAATCGACGCTCGAAGTCATCATGACCAAGCTGCATGCCGGCGGCAAATTCGACGGCAAGGCGTATGAGACATCGGGCGGCCTGCACGGCGTCGGTGTCTCGGTCGTCAACGCGCTGTCCGACGTCCTCGAGGTCGAGGTGGCGCGCAACCGCAAGCTCTACCGCCAGCGCTTCTCCCGCGGCCTGCCGCAGGGCGGGCTCGAGGAATTGGGCGACGTCCACAATCGCCGCGGCACCCGCGTGCGCTTCCATCCCGACGCCCAGATCTTCGGCGAGCATATGAAGTTCGACGCCGCCCGCGTCTTTCGCATGGCGCGCTCCAAGGCTTACCTCTTCGGTGGCGTCGAGATCCGCTGGAGCTGCGAGCCCGGCGTTCTGCCGGAAGGGTCCGAGGTGCCTGATAAGGCCACCTTCCATTTCCCCGGCGGCCTCAAGGACTATCTCCAGGCGACGATGGGCAAGGAGTTCACCGTCACCCGCGAGATCTTCGCCGGCAAGACCGAGAAGGCCAGCGGCCACGGCTCGATGGAATGGGCGATCACCTGGTATGGCGGCGATCCGCAGGTGCATTCCTATTGCAACACCATCCCGACCCCCGAAGGCGGCACGCACGAGGCAGGCCTGCGCATCGCGCTGACCAAGGGGCTGAAGGCCTATGCCGAGCTGACGCAGAACAAGCGCGCCGCGCAGATCACCACCGACGACGTGATGATCTCGGCCGTCGGCATGCTGTCGGTCTTCATCCGCGAGCCGGAATTCGTCGGCCAGACCAAGGACAAGCTGGCGACCGTCGAAGCCCAGCGCATCGTCGAAAACGCGCTGCGCGACCCGTTCGACCACTATCTCGCCGACAATCCGAACGAGGCGGCCAAGCTGCTCGACTGGGTGATCGAGCGCGCCGAGGAGCGCCTGCGCCGCCGCAAGGAAAAGGAAGTCAACCGCAAGACGGCGGTGCGCAAGCTGCGTCTGCCCGGCAAGCTCGCCGACTGCTCGCAGAATACCGCCGAAGGCGCCGAGCTCTTCATCGTCGAGGGCGATTCGGCAGGCGGTTCGGCCAAGCAGGCGCGCAACCGCGCCAATCAGGCGATCCTGCCGCTGCGCGGCAAGATCCTCAACGTCGCCAGCGCCGGCCGCGAGAAGTTCGGCGCCAACCAGCAGCTCGCCGATCTCATCCAGGCGCTCGGCTGCGGCACGCGCGCGAAATACCGCGACGAAGACCTGCGCTACGAGCGCATCATCGTCATGACCGATGCCGACGTCGACGGCGCCCACATCGCCTCGCTGCTCATCACCTTCTTCTATCAGGAGATGCCGGAGCTGGTGCGCGGCGGTCACCTCTTCCTTGCCGTTCCGCCGCTCTACAAGATCACGCAAGGGGCGAAATCCGCCTATGCCCGCGATGACAATCATCGGGCCGAACTGATGCAGACGGAATTCAAGGGCAAGGCCAAGGTCGAGATCAGCCGCTTCAAAGGTCTCGGCGAGATGATGCCCGCCCAGCTCAAGGAAACCACCATGGACCCGTCCAAGCGCACCCTGCTCCGGGTGCTGATCGACGAGGTGGATTTCGAAGGCACACGCAGCGCCGTCGACGATCTGATGGGCACCAAGCCCGAGGCCCGCTTCCGCTTCATTCAGGAGCGCGCCGCCTTCGCCGAAAACCTGGATATTTAAGCAGGCCTTAGGCGCGCCGCCCCCGACAGAGACTCTCGGCGCGCCCTCATTTTAGCATTTGCGATTTCACGGAACTGACGAAGAACCGTAACAACTCCGTCAAACAACCGGCGCATGAAGCGGTCGGCGCGCCCTCCCCGGGAGGAACGCCTGCGTCCGTTCGAACCTTTTCAACCCTGGCCGGATACTTGCCATGACCAAGCGTTTTCTCGCGACTGCCGCTTTCGTTCTCCTGTCCAGCACCGTGACTGCAAGGGCCACCGATATCGGCGCCACCGCCGAAACCGCCTGCCCCTTCGGCGATTGCGCCGCCGGCATTTCGCTCTCCTATCTCGGTGAATTCGTCATCCCGACCGGCCAGATGGAAAACGGCGTCGAATTCGGCGGCATCTCCGGCTTCGATTTCGATGCCGCCACCGGCCACTATCTCGCTATCAGCGACGATCGCTCGGATAAGGCGCCGGCCCGCTTCTATGAACTCGACATCGATGTCGACGCCTCCGGCCTCAAGGGTGTTTCCATCGTCAAGCATGTGACGCTGAAGGACAAGAACGGCGAGCCTTTCGCGGCAAAGACCGTCGATCCGGAATCGATCCGCCTGGGTAAGGACGGCATCTATTGGGGCAGCGAAGGCGACGCCAAGGTGCTGCTGCCGCCCTTCATCCGCGTCGCTGCGCCGGACGGTACTTTCCTGCGCGAATTCAAGCTGCCGGAAGGCTTTGCACCGACCCTCGACAAGTCGACCGGCATCCGTGACAATCTCGCCTTCGAGGATCTCGCCGTCGCACCCTCGGGCGACGTTTTCGTCGGCGTCGAAGCCGCCCTCTACCAGGACGGTCCGAAGCCGTCGCTGATCACGGGCAGCCTGTCGCGCATCATCCGTTACGACGGCGCGACCGGCGAGCCGAAGGCGCAATATGTCTACCCGGTCTCGCCGATTCCGCAGGCCGCCGCCAAGCCCGACGGCGGCAACGACAACGGCATGTCGGAAATGCTCGCTCTCGACGATCACCGCCTGCTCGCCGTCGAGCGAAGCTATGCCGAAGGCGTCGGCAACAACATCAAGATCATGATGGTCGATCTCGCCGACGCGACCGACATATCCGCCATTGCCTCACTCGCCAAGAACGACCAGCGCGTCGTCCCGGTTCGCAAGAGCCAGATCCTTGATCTCAGAGCAATCGGCCTTGTTCCCGACAATATCGAGGCGATGTCGTTCGGCAAGGCCAAGGATGGAACCGACGTCCTCATTCTCGGCTCGGACAATAATTTCTCGGCCGCGCAGAAGACGCAGTTCTACGCCTTCAAGATTTTGCGTCGTCCACAACAGTAAGACATCAGCTCTGATGGCTGAATAGCGACGCTTTGTATACGCTTTCACGGTGCGGACCTTGAAACCGCCGGGTTCATAGCCCATAACCAGAAGACAAGAATAAGAAGAGGCGCGCGTGGGTGTGTTTGACCGTCAGAGAAGCAATCATGAACCGCGATGGCTGGGCTCGTCGGCGCCGACACGCACGCCGCTGATACCCTCCATCTCCGCGGCGCGCTGGCTGCTGGTGCTGATCGTCGCCGCCGGCGTCTATTTCTTCTACGGCTTTCTAGTGCCGGTGCTGGCCGCCCTCGTCATCGGCTTCGCCAGCTGGCCGCTCTACCGCAAGCTTCTTGCCCGCGTCGGCGGCAATACGACGATCGCCGCGACCATCGCCATCATCATGATCGTCACCTTTCTGGTCATCCCGATCGGATTTGCGGCCACCTATACGACGGGCGAAGTGCGCACCTGGCTCGCCTGGGCGATCCACGCCAACCGTTCGGGGGCCTCGACACCTGGCTGGATCGCCGCATTGCCGTTTGCCGGCCCCTATCTCGATGAGCTTTGGACAAAATATATCGGCAGCCCGGGCGCGCTCGGCGAGCTCATCCAGGCGGTCAGCGGCGCCCATATCGGCAATATCTACCGTGCCGTCCTTGCGGCCGGCGGTGGCGCCTTCCATCTTCTCCTGACGCTGCTCTTCATGCTGATCGCGCTGTTCTTCGTCTATCGCGACGGCTTCTCATTCTCCAAGCAGATCGACATGCTGGGCGAGCGCATCCTGCCGAACCGCTGGGAACGCATTTCCCGCGTCGTTCCGGCGACAATCAGCTCCACCGTCATGGGCATGACACTGATTGCGATCGGCGAAGGCATCGTGCTCGGTCTTGCCTATTGGATCGCCGGCGTGCCGTCGCCGGTGACGCTTGGCGTGCTGACGGGTGTGATGGCGCTGATACCGGGCGGTGCGCCGCTCTCGTTCACGCTGGTCTCGATCTATCTCCTGGCGAGCGGCTCGCATGTCGCCGGCGTCGGTCTCTTCGTCTGGGGCACGGTCGAGCTCTTCATCGTCGACAAGACGCTGCGGCCGAAGCTCGTCGGCGGCCCGATCAAGCTGCCCTTCCTGCCGACCTTCTTCGGCCTTGTCGGCGGCGTCAAGACGATGGGCTTTCTCGGCCTCTTCATCGGCCCGGTGCTGATGGCGCTGATCGTCGCCATCTGGCGCGAATGGATCCACGAGGCCCGCAACGCCGACACCGGCGAGCGAGGGCCGCAGGTCGTCATCGACGAACAGGCCCCGCCGTCCAAGCCGATCCCCCGCGTCGCCGAAGGCTGAGACCCCTATCCCAGCCGTTTTTCCATGAACAGGCTGAGCGGGTCCGGCAGATAGGCGCCGAAGGCCTCGATCTCCCGATATCCGTATTTGCGATAGAGAGCGATCGCCTCGGGCTGATAGATGCCGGTTTCGAGCCGGATCGCCATCAACCGCTTTTCCCTTGCGACCGCCTCCAGAGCGTTCATCAGGCCGCTGGCGATCCTCAGTCCCCTCGCCTGCGGGTCGACGAACATGCGCTTGATCTCCGCCGTACCGTCGCCGGCCTCCACCAATGCGCAGCATCCGACGATTGCGCCATGGTTGCGCGCCACGAAGAAACTCACCGAAGGTTTTTCCAGGAGAGAAAGATCCACCAGATGGTTGCTCTCGGCCGGATAGAGCGACTGCGCATAGGCATCGGAAAGATCGAGAAGGCGGATGACGCCCTCCTGCCGCGGCGGCTCCTGGGCAATGGTAACGGACATGCTGGCTCCCGATGCTTGCGGGGCGCAATTTTTCGCTGAGATGACGAAGAGTTAATGCTCTTGCCTTCATTCGGTTGGAATTGCGCCGTCTAAGGCGATGTCAGGTTCAATAGCCAAGGAAGCAGAATATGCAAGCGGTGCTCATCGCGATGACCATTCTCGGTTGCGACGATTCCGTCACCCAGTGCAGCTATGTCGCGACAGTCGACAAGCGTTGGGAAACCGTTGCCGCCTGCGATGCCGAGGCCGAGCGCCGGCTGAAGGCCTATGCCAATGTCAGCTATCCCTCGGTGATCGCGGTCTGCGAGGCGCCGAAAGCGGTTGCCGCCGCCGAACCGCCAAAGCCGGCGCCGGCCGCCATTCCTGCGCCCGAGCCTCTCGAACAACCCGTCGGAAAGCTCGCCAGCTTCGCTGAAAATATCGCCGGCCAAGTCCGCGCACATCTTCCCTCGGGCCGGGACGTCAAGGAGACGCTCTCCAAGCCCGTGCACTTCGTATCCGCCAGCTATTCCTGGGTAGTGACACGGATCGCCGACTAAAGCATGTCGCGCAAAAGTGTGCGCGGTTTTGCGGCAACGATGCGTGAAAACCGAGAGCTAAAGCGCAAGGAGCGAATCTGAAAGATCGCGATGCGCTTTAGGCCGCTGCAAGCGCCGCATAAACGCGGGCTGATTGCCGCTGCTCGGCTACATGCAGCTTCTCCACCATGTCAAGCAGTTCTCCGACCGCGCCATGTGCGCCATCGTGATGGCGGAATTTTTCGAGAAGACGACCGCAGACGGTGCCGAGCACGCTGCCCGGCGCCTTCCGGGCCGCCTCGCGCCAC
Organism: Rhizobium sp. M1; assembly: GCF_002531805.1. NCBI lineage: Bacteria > Pseudomonadati > Pseudomonadota > Alphaproteobacteria > Hyphomicrobiales > Rhizobiaceae > Rhizobium > Rhizobium sp. M1. The sequence goes on from NZ_NWSW01000032.1 coordinate 49,279, forward strand.
AGAAGCGTCGCCTCCACGAAGATCACGCTGATATCCCTCGGCAGGCCGGCGGATTCATAGAGCGCGCGCACCGCATGCATGCGTCCCGTCGCCAGGATCGAGCGCACGCGGCGCTCGCCGCAGCCTGTCAGATCGACGATCGCTCCGGCGAAGAAGTCCACCTTGCCGCAGCAGAGGGCGTGCATCAGGAAGGACGGCGTCAGACGGCCGTTGAGACGCAAATGTTCGACGAGGTCAGGTATCTCCCGGGGCGCGATATCGCCGGCAATCGATACGATCGCCGCTTCCGTCGCCTCGCGGCTGATCCGCTGCAGCCGCTGCAGCCCGATCGCCGCCTGAACAAGCGGCAGACCGACCAGCGCATTGCTGACATGCTGGGTCAGCAGCTGGCGGGCATCGGCCGGAAGATCGCTGCGTTCGAGAAGCAGATTGCGGATATCGCAGCAGTCGCCGAGCCGTTCGGCGATGCGCTTCAACGAAAGGCTGGAAATGACAGCGCCCTCGTTCTCGAGCAGGCAGAGCAGCTCCTCTTCATCGCCGACTTCCGCAAGGGCGGCTGAAACCGGCCGCGTCACACGCGCCCTCGCCGCGATCAGCATCCGGGTTGCGCCATTGCCGCGTGCCGCGAGATCGACGAGGTCGGCATCGGAAAGAAGCGGTGAACAGGTGACGGCGTGGCAGGCGATCTCAGGCTGATCGGCGGCAAGCGAAAGGACCAGGCTGCGCGGCGCGTCGGGCGACCAGGCGATCGCCTCGGCAAGGGCAAGCCGCACGCGCGGCGACGGATCGTCGAGCAAAAAGGTCATTGCCATCTCGGCCGCCGCCCGCTCCTCCGCGTTCATCTGAGACTGCAGATAGGCTCGACCGAGTGCGTTCGCGGCCCGGGCCCGATCACCGGTCTTGGCCGTTTCGATCCAACGAAGGAAAGATTCTACGATCACGCGACGCCCCAGCACTTGAACGCGATTCCCTCGCGTTCCTTTCATTGCTGCGACCGTAGCGGCAAAAGGTTTAAGATTCGTTCACCATATTTCTTAAGCCCTTGTATGCCTTCGCGTCAGCCCTCGACCTGGGGCCGGAGCATCTCGAACACATCGCTGCCCTCGCTGTAATCCATGTACCCCATGCGGGCCACAGGCCGGGCGATCGACATGTCGAGGCGGCCGTCCCTGACGATCGCCTCGTCGATGCGGATGCCGATGACCTCGCCGAAGACGATGACGTTTTCGGACGGCGTACCCGACAGCGTCTTCGGCTCGATGATCTCGGTGACCCTGCATTCGAGCACCGCGAAAGCCTCGCCGACATAGGGGGCGTCGATAAGTTCGGCCTGCTTCGGCGTCAGTCCGGCGAAGCCGAATTCGCTCTCGCCATAGGGCAGTGCGGCCGAGGAAAGGTTCATCTTTTCGGCGAGATCGCGGCTGACGAAATTGCAGGTGAAGACGCCGGTCTCGGCGGCGTTGCGCTGGCTGTGCTTGCGGCCCGCCGAAGAGAACATCACCAGCTTCGGCCGGTCGGCGACGGCGTTGAAGAAGGAATAGGGCGCAAGATTGATCGAGCCGTCCCTGCCCTTGCTGCCGATCCAGCCGATCGGCCGCGGCGAGACGATCGCCTTGAAGGGATCATGCGCCAGCCCATGGCGGTTGCTGTCGGTGGTGTAGAACATCAATCCTCTCCACCGATCCAGGTGACGGTGTCGGCAAGCTCCGGCCGCGGCCGCTCGATTGCCGGAAATGTCGTCGAGCCGATATGGATGAAGCCCGCCACCTTTTCATCGGAACCGACGCCGAGCAGCGGATAGGCGCGCTCATCATAGGCGAACCACTCCGTCAGCCAGTTGGCAACGTAGCCATGGGCATTGGCAGACAGGATGACGTTGAGGCAGAGGGCGCCGGCCGACATCAGCTGCTCCCATTCCGGGATCTTGATGTGCGGCCCCGCCTTGCTGACGACGGCCACGACCACAGGCGCGCGGGTGAAGCGGGTGCGTTCGACCTGGATCATCTCTTCGGAAAGGTCAGGTTTCGTCTCGAGCGCCAGCGTCAGCAGCGCCTCGCCGAGGCGGACGCGCTCCTGTCCGCGATAGACGATGAAGCGCCAGGGCGCGATCTTGCCGTGATCGGGAACACGCGAGGCAAGACGCAGGATTTCCTCGATTTCGGCCTTCTCGGGGCCTGGTTCGCACATCTGAAAAGCGGGGATGGAGCGGCGCACGGCAAGGTAGTCGATCAGCTTGATATCGGATTTCATGCGGGAGAAACTTTCATTTTTATGCTGCTGCGAAGCGTGGGTCTTGAATTTGCCATCGCGTTGGTCTTGAAGTGGCCTTTGCGATTTCAGAAGTCAATCGGTTCACGAAACAGATGTTTGGCATTTCGCCTTTTGCACGCCTCGGCCTCGCCATCGCCCTGATGGTAGTGACGCCCCTCGGCGCCGGCGCGCAGGACGCTTTCAAGGACTTCAAGCAGATCGAATCCACGCCGAAGATGCCGAAGCTCAACGCTTTCATCGCGCCTGGCACCGCCCCCGAAGCCGCCAAGCTGCGCGACGTCGCGATGGAAGCCAAGCTGACGGCCGACGGCACGCCTGTCGAGGATGGTCTGTCCTGGTACGTCTTCAGCCCGATCGCCGGAACCGACGGCAAGCTGCCGCTGATCGCCAGCGCTAAGGGCGGACCCGCCGCCTTTCAGCTCGCTCCGGGCGATTATTTCGTCAATGTCTCCTTCGGCCGCGCCGGCGTCACCAAGAAGCTGACGGTGCCGGCCGACGGCCAGGTCGACAAGCAGGTGATGGTGCTTGATGCCGGCGGCCTGCTGCTCAATGCCGTCTCCGGCACCGATGCCCGCATCCGCCCCGATCAGTTGAGCTTCTCGATCTATTCCTCGGAAGTCCGGGACGACGGCGAGCGCGGCCTCGTCGTGGCCGACGTCTCCCCGAACACGGTCGTGCGCCTTAATGCCGGCACCTATCACATCGTTTCCGAATATGGCAGCGTCAATGCAGTCATCCGCGCCGACATCCAGGTCGAGGCCGGCAAACTGACCGAAGCGACGATCCAGCACCGCGCCGCCCAGATCACCTTCAAGCTGGTCTCCGAAGCCGGGGGCGAAGCGATCGCCGATACGGCCTGGTCGATCCTGACGGCAGCCGGCGACAGCGTCGGCGAAAGCGTCAGCGCCTTTCCAACCATGGTGCTTGCCGAAGGCGAATATTCCGCCGTCGCCCGCAACAAGGACAAGATCTACCAGCGGGATTTCAAAGTGGTCGCCGGCAGGAACACCGATGTCGAAGTTCTGATGAAGGACCAGCAGCCGCAGCAGCCGGAGAGTGCGGCGCGCACGGTGCAGCAGGTGCCGGCCGGCACGCCGCCGCCGCCGGGTGTCCAGCCGGCTCCGGAAGCGCCGCTGCCCTCCTATGAACAGCTCGTGCCGCAGGGCGGCGACGGCGCCAGCCTCGATTGACCTTACCGCAAGCGGTGCCGTCTCGGCCGCTTCGAGGGCGGCGCCATCGAAAAGACGGCCTCATGGAGGCGGGCGAGCAGATCTTTGCGGTCGCTACCCTCGCTCAATGACTCCCAGCTCAGCATCTCGCCGACATGGGCCGTGATCGTACGGCCGGACAGCCGGCGGAACTCGCGGATCAGCAGCGACAGACGCAGCGTCATCGATGTCAGGCTCGCCAGGTGGAACAGCCGGCCATTCTGGCCCTCGAAATAGACCGGCAGCACGCTTGCCCGCGCCGCCTGGACGAGTTTTGCCGGAAACAGCTTCCACGGCAGGTCTTCGGCGCGGCCGAACCCCCTTCTCGCGGTGGCAACGCCGCCAGCCGGAAAGACGATGATGGTCGTGCCTTCCTTGAGCAGCCGCACCGCCTCGTTCCGGCTCTTCATGTTCATCGCCAGGGCCTCCCGGGTCTCTTCAAAGGAGATCGGCAACGAATAGGATGCCATCTCCGGCACCTTCAGCAGGTCGTTATGAATGAGTATCTTGAAGGGACGACCGAGTTGTTCGGCAAGCGCCAGGACAGCGATGCCGTCGCCGATGCCAAAAGGGTGGTTGGCGACGATGACGATCGGTTCAGTGGGAACGGGTTCGAGCGGCCAGTGGCCCTTGACGTCGATCGCGACGTCGATGAGATCGAGCGTCCTGGCGAAGACGCGATCGCTTTTGCCGATGATATCGCGGCGCCAGATTTCGTAGAGGCCGACATAGTGATCGCGGCCCGAAAGCCCTTCGATCGAGCGGATCAGCCACCGCTTCAGCCGCGGGTCTGCGTCATTGGCATAGGATAGTTCTTTGAAGCGCACGCCGGCCCCGGGATGATCCGCTCCCCGTTCGCGACGACAATATTGCGGTTTCATATCAGATTTCCGACAGCGCCGGATGGCGCTGCCGGATAAGGGCGTTTCAGGCAGCCTTAGCTTTTTTTGCTTCGGCCTTGCGGCGGATATCAGGCGGTGTCGCCTCGAGCGTCAGGCTCTCGACTGCAGCATCGAGCCCCATCGAAACCTGGTCCTGGCTGCCGAGGCGGCGGATGTTGACCGTGCGCTCCTCGGCTTCCTTCCTGCCGCAGACGATGATGACAGGAACCTTGGTGACCGAATGCTCGCGGATCTTGTAGTTGATCTTCTCGTTGCGGAAGTCGGTCTCGACGTTGAGACCGGCCTCGCGCAGCGCCTCGGCCACTTCAAGCCCGTAGGCATCGGCCTCCGAGGTGATCGTCGCGACCACTACCTGCAGCGGCGATACCCAGAGCGGCATATGGCCGGCGAAGTTCTCGATCAGGATACCCAGGAAGCGTTCCATCGAGCCGCAGATGGCGCGGTGGATCATCACCGGCTGCGTCTTTTCGGAATTGCTGTCGATATAGAAGGCGCCGAAGCGTTCCGGCAGGTTGAAGTCGACCTGCGTCGTACCGCACTGCCATTCGCGGCCGATCGCATCCTTCAGCGTATACTCGAACTTCGGACCGTAGAAGGCTCCCTCGCCCGGCAGGATGCCGGTCTTGATGCGGCCCTCGGACTGCGCCTCGATCGTCTTCAAGACGTCGGTCATCACGGCTTCGGCGCGATCCCAGAGTGCGTCGGAACCGACGCGTTTTTCCGGCCGGGTCGAAAGCTTGACGACGATTTCCTTGAAGCCGAAGTCCTCGTAGACCGACAGGATCAGATCGTTGATCTTCAGGCATTCGGCGGCCATCTGCTCGTCGGTGCAGAAGATATGCGCGTCGTCCTGCGTAAAGCCGCGCACGCGCATCAGCCCATGCAGCGCGCCCGACGGCTCGTAGCGATGCACCAGGCCGAATTCCGCAAGCCGGATCGGCAGCTCGCGATAGGATTTCAGGCCATGCTTGAAGATCTGCACGTGCCCCGGGCAGTTCATCGGCTTCAGCGCGAAGACGCGGTTGTCGGCTTCCTTGTCTTCCGGATGCGTCATCGCATGCGCCGATTTCACGGCGAACATGTTTTCCTGATACCAGCCCCAGTGACCCGAGGTTTCCCAGAGCGACGTGTCGAGCACCTGCGGCGCGTTGACTTCCTGGTAGTCGGCCGCCAGCCGGCGCCGCATGTAGGCGACGAGCGTCTGGAAGATGCGCCAGCCCTTGCCGTGCCAGAAGACGACGCCCGGACCTTCTTCCTGGAAATGGAACAGATCCATCTCGCGGCCGAGCTTGCGGTGATCGCGCTTCTCGGCTTCGGCCAACATATGCAGGTAATTGTCGAGATCGGCCTGGTCGGCCCATGCCGTGCCGTAGATGCGCGACAGCATGGCGTTGTTGCTGTCGCCGCGCCAATAGGCGCCGGCAACCTTCATCAGCTTGAAGGCGGTGCCGACCTGGCCGGTGGAGGCCATGTGCGGGCCGCGGCAGAGATCGAACCAGTCGCCCTGATGGTAGATCTTCAGATCCTGCCCTTCGGGAATCGCATCGACGAGCTCGACCTTGTACTGCTCGCCCTTGGCGGCAAAGACTTCCTTGGCCTTGTCGCGCGACCAGACCTGCTTGGTGAAGGGCGCGTTGCGGGCGATGATCTCCTTCATCTTCTTTTCGATCTTCGGCAGATCGTCGGGCGTAAACGGCTCGTTCTTGGCGAAGTCGTAATAGAAGCCGTTCTCGATGACCGGGCCGATCGTCACCTGGGTGCCGGGCCAGAGTTCCTGCACGGCCTCAGCCATCACGTGCGCGGCGTCATGCCGGATAAGTTCCAGCGCGCGCGCGTCCTTGCGAGTGATGATTTCGATCTTGCCGTCCGTGACGGCGTCGGAAAGGTCACGCACGGCGCCGTCGATCGCAATGGCGACGGCGCTCTTGGCGAGCGACTTGGAAATGGATTCGGCGACATCCTTGCCGGTTGCGTCAGCCGGGAAGCTGCGCACGGAACCATCGGGAAATGTCAGGGAAACGGATTGGGACATTGAAATTCTCCTTGTCCAGTCCCGCCAACGAATGCGGGTGGTTGCAACGACAGCGCCTCCGTCCTTGGATGCGCTGCCGCCTGATACTCAGATTTCCCTCGGGAGTAAAGAAGGAGCGGCCTACATGATCATTTGCGCGAGGCCGCAGACCGTATTCCAGTTGCGCATCGTGCCGATGCCTATCCGCTTGGTCGTCAGTGCCGAAAGCAGCTTGGATTGGCTCGGCTTGCCGGCGAAATCGATCCAGAGGTCGCCGCCGACGATGGCGATGCGCTGTCCCTCCGTCATCAGCGGCTTCAAAGCCTCGACCTTCTTCGGGTCGACCGGCAGGCGCATCACCCGGACGATCACCTGGTCGCCGCTGCCGTCCCTGAACGGATTGGTGCTGCAGAGCGCCATCCAGGTGCAGTCGCTGCGCACGATGATATCGACATGTTTGCCGAACTTCTCTTCGAAGCCCTCTTCCAGCGCGACCTCGAGTTCATGCGGGCGCATTTCGTCGGCCTCGAAAACGAGATTGCCGGTCGAAACCAGCGTGCGCGGCTCGCGATAGCCAAGCTCTTTGGCAAGCGCACGCAGGTCTTCCATGATCACCCGGCGGTCCGGCGTCAGGACAATGCTGTGCAGGAGGGCAATGAAGGTGCTCATGGCCGCCAGGAATCCTCCGTTATCCCAGGTGAGAAACCACGGTCACCGAATGGTGACCGCACCTCGCCCGTCGTCGCTGCCGGCTCTGCGCCACGCACGCATATTCGCCTGGTATCGCCATGGCGTTCACCCTCTTTTGCGTCCGAGGGAGAGATACCGCCAGGGGGTCCACCAGCGGAAGCCGTCGCCGAGCGCCTCGGGCACCGGGTCGAGGCCGCTGGTGCCGCCCGGGCCGCAGCGGCTGACGCGAAACAGCGTCATCCAGCCGCCGGCCCATAATCCGTGCCGGGCGATCGACTCATAGCCGTATTCGGAGCAGGTCGGGATATGGCGGCAGGAATTGCCGACAAAGCCGGAAAGCGTCAACTGATAGAGGCGGATCAGCCCCATGCCGAGCAGGCGGTCGGGGGTTTTGCGGAACGGGCCGGTATAATTGCGGGAATAGCGCGCAGGCCTTTCGCGCGGCTGGCCCGATCCGGCCGCGCCGCCATCGTCCTCATCGTCAGCCTGCCTGACGCAGAACTCGCACATCTCGCTTACGCCTCGATCACTTCCGCCCGCTTCGCCTCGATCTGCCCGATCGCATCGACGACCGCATCGAAGGTCAGCATCGTCGAAGCATGTCGTGCCTTGTAGTCCCGCACGGGCAGCAGGTAGCGCATGTCTTCGAACCGTCCGGTAGGCCCAGTCCCATCCGCCTTCAACATGGCGAGCATGTCGAGACGCGCCTGCCGCAATTCGCCCGATGTGGCACCGACGACATGACGGGCCATGATCGAGGACGATGCCTGGCCGAGTGCGCAGGCCTTCACGTCATGCGAAAAAGCGGTCACGACTTCGCCGTCCATCTTCAGCCATATCCGTACCTTGGAACCGCATAGCTTGGAGTGTGCCTGGGCGGTCGCATCGGCGTCCGCCAGCGTGCCGGTCAACGGAATATTGCCGGCGAATTCGAGGATTTTGCTGTTGTAGATGTCATCCATGCTGGGTTTCCGCTCCAAAATCGCTGCGGATCGGCCTTAATGGCGCTGTTATTGTTATTGAAACAAAAAACACACCGTGTCGCCTGAGGATACTTACATACCATGGCCGTCTTCCTATATGTATGTCGTTCGAAGGCCATGAAAATGCAATGGCCTTGTGTAAGTTTGATTGGGAAACCGTGCCGGACGGGCATTGAATTGCCCCGAAAGCCCCGGAGCCTGCCAAAGGTGCATGAATTCCCGCATGGGACTGACCAGTGGCAATTCCGACAGATGGGTCCGCGCTGCGGACCAGGAGACCATTGATCATGGACGCCATCGTAAAGAACTTTCCGCAGCCGAACCGCGACTCGGACCGCCCCTCCCAGCAGGAGGCGGAGGAAGCCGTGCGCGTTCTGCTGCGCTGGGCCGGTGACGATCCGACGCGCGAAGGCCTTATCGAGACGCCCGCCCGCGTGGCCAAGGCCTATCGCGAGCTTTTCGCCGGTTACGACATGGCGCCGGAGGACGTGCTCGGCCGGACCTTCGAAGAGGTCGCAGGCTACGACGACATGGTCCTCGTCAAGGACATTCCCTTCTACTCGCATTGCGAACATCACATGGTTCCGATCATCGGCAAGGCCCATGTCGCCTATATGCCGGATGGACGCGTGCTCGGCCTGTCGAAGATTGCCCGTGTCGTCGAGATTTATGGCCGCCGCCTGCAGACGCAGGAAACGATGACCGCCCAGATCGCCCGCGCCATCGACGATACGCTGCAGCCGCGCGGTGTTGCCGTGATGATTGAGGCCGAACATATGTGCATGGCGATGCGCGGCGTTCAGAAGCAGGGTTCGACCACGTTGACGACCACGTTTACTGGAACCTTCAAGACGGAACCGGCCGATCAGGCCCGTTTCATGAGCATGGTGCGGAGCCGCTGATACCGGCTCCCGCAGGAGGGCCGCGATGAGTCACCTGATCTTCAATCAACCATCCGAGGACAAGTCGGCCTTGGAAGACGCCGGCGATTTCACGCCGCGTTTCGACGACCGCGGCCTGATCACCGCGATCGTGACCGACGCCGGCGACGGCGAACTGCTGATGGTGGCGCACATGAACGCCCAGGCGCTGGCGCTGACCATCCAGACGGGAACGGCCCATTATTTCAGCCGCTCGCGCGGCAAGATCTGGAAGAAGGGCGAGACCTCGGGCAACCTTCAGACGGTGAAGGAAATTCGCACCGATTGCGATCAGGACGCCATCTGGCTGAAGGTCGAGGTCGCCGGCCATGATGCCACCTGTCACACCGGCCGCCGTTCCTGCTTCTACCGCACGGTCACGCTTCGCGAGGGAAAACCGATGCTCGATATCGTCGACGACGAGCGTCATTTCGATCCGCAGGACATCTACGGAAAATAGGTCGAACGTCCCGGCATTTGCCCCTTATTGTGCCAGAAACCGCTTCTATATACCATTTGGCAATTGATCGGGCACACTATCGCACCACACGTGTTCTGCTGGGAGGGGAGAGCGCAATGCTGAACTGGAGTCTGCATCGTCAAAGCGCTGAAGGCGAAGGTTCCGGTTCCGGCATGTCGACGATCCTCGAGACGATCCCTGCCCCTGCGCCTGCCAAGAAAATCAAGATCGCGCTCGCGCTTGGCGGCGGCGCGGCCCGCGGCTGGGCCCATATCGGCGTATTGCGCGCCCTTGACGAGGCCGCGGTCGAAATCGGCATGATTGCCGGCACGTCGATCGGCGCCCTGGTCGGCGGCTGCTATCTTGCCGGCAAACTCGACGAACTCGAAACCTTCGCCCGCTCGCTGACCATGCGCCGGATCGCAAGCCTGCTCGATCTGACCATCGGCGGCAGCGGCCTGTTCGGCGGTATGCGGCTGACCAAGCGCATGCAGGAGCATCTCGAAGGCCTGAATGTCGAGGATCTGGACCGGCCTTTCGTCGCGGTCGCAGCCGAGGTCAATACCGGCCATGAGGTCTGGATCGCCAACGGTTCGCTGATCACGGCGCTGCGCGCCTCCTATGCCCTGCCCGGCATCTTCGAGCCGGTGCGCAGCAACCACCGCACGCTGGTCGACGGCGCGCTGGTCAATCCGGTTCCCGTCTCGGTCTGCCGCGCCTATGAGCAGCCGCTGGTCGTCGCGGTCAATCTCAATTACGATCTCTACGGCCGCTCGGCCGTCGTCCGGCACAATGCCAGCCTCTCGCCGCAGGAAGTGCAGAAACAGGAAGAGGCGCCCTATGCCCGCCTCGGCATGACCGGCGTCATGGTGCAGGCCTTCAACATTATCCAGGACAGGATTGCCCGCGCCCGCCTTGCCGGCGACCCGCCCGACATCTCGCTGCAGCCGCGCCTCAGCTATATCGGCCTTTCAGAATTCCACCGCGCCGGCGAGGCGATCGAGCGCGGTTACGAGGAAGCCAGAGCCAGGCTTCCCGAGATCAAGCGCATGCAGGAAGTCTACGCCAGCCCGCCATAAGGCGTCGCCCCCTGCGACAGGCGCTGCGGGGCGACGGGATCACGTAAACCACCAGCCGAAGCTCAGCCGGCAATATAGGCCTTGATATCCTCGGCTTCGCGCTCGACTTCGGCGATCCGCGATTTCACCACGTCACCGATCGAGATGATGCCGGCAAGCTTGCCGTTGCTTTCCACCGGAACGTGGCGGAAACGGCGGCTGGTCATCAGTTCCATCAGTTCGTTGACAGTCGTCTCCTCATGGCAGCGGTAGACCTTCGCGGTCATGACCTGGGTGAGTGACTGGTCGAGACCCTCCTTGCCGTGTTTGGCGATCGCATGCACGAGATCACGCTCGGTGAACATGCCCGAAATCCGATTCTCCATGCCGACGACGACGATGGCGCCGATCTTCTTCTTGCTCAGGATGACGGCTGCCTCGGCGACGGTGGTGTTCGGCCCGGCGGTAACGACGTCCCTGCCCTTCAGGTCGAGGATTGCTTTGACTGAACTGGTCATTCGAACCTCCTATGTCGAAACTGCGACACTTGTCACAGCTATCCGCGGCGGTTTCTCCCCCCAATCGCGGATCGTTCGATGGTGCACTGCCCCGCTCAGGATTGCAACACATCCTTCTCCGCTTCGGTTGGTTCCTCAGTCGGCGGCGGTGGCCGGTCGAACAGCGAAAACAGAAAGAAGCCGAAGACGAAGCCGCCGATATGCGCGTCCCAGGCAATCTCTTGATCGCTGTCTCCGACGAGCGGGATGCCGACCGCGATCAGGGCGTTGCCGACCAGCCAGAGCAGCGTGAAGATGACGACGGTCCGGCTCTTCAGCGCCTCGACGATGGAAAGCCGCGCATTGAGATGCGCCGCCAGCATCGGACGTCGCTCAGCGGGAAAGGCGAATCGGCAGGCGGCTCCCATCAGCCCGGAAATGACGCCGGAGGCGCCGATCAGCAGCGACACGTCTCCCCAATTGAGAACCGCGTGCAGAGCGGCGGAAGCGGCGGCGGAAAACAGCCAGAAGAACACGAATCGCAGCGTCCCGATGCGACGCACGACCGGCGCGCCGAAGGCCATCAGCCAGAAGGCGTTGAAGACGATATGCTGGACGCTGCCGTGCAACAGCGAATAGGTTACCGGCGTCCAGAACAGCTCGAAACCTTGCTGCGACAGCGGAATCACGTAGCGGGCGGGGACGAAGCCAAAGGTGAAGAGCAGCCAGCTCACCGCATCGTCGGACAGCACGAGCGCCTGCGCCGCATAGATCACGATCAGCAGGCAAAGGCTGAAGAACAGCGCCGGCGGAAGGTTGAAGACCGGTACCCGCGGGGGCCGCGCCGGCGGCTCGAACTCGGAAGGTTCGGGCGCCTTCTGCGGCTCGCCCGTCTGCTCATTCATCTGTGTTCGCCTCGTTGTGGCCCCAGCCATACAGGAGCGATGGTCAAAAAAAAAGCCGCCCGAAAGGTCGGACGGCGTACCGGGAACCCTGAGGAAAGACCTCGGCCCGGGCAGGTTGTGCAGAACTTCGAAAGTCGAAGTGATGGCGCGACAGTGCCACGACAGGCATCACGCCTCAACCGAAACCCTTTCTTAACCTTAACAGCCGGGATTTGGCATGAAATCCGCAAGGTAGAAGCTGTACGGGCAATGAGTGCCCGCAAATGCTCCGGAATGGGACAGGTTGGTGTGAAATGCGTGTGCAAACGACCATCGAAATTTTTGACTATTGGAACCGTATCCGCGGCGCAGCCGATGCGCCGCTGAAATCCCAGGTCGAACCGTCCGCCGTACCCCATCTACTACAAAGTCTCTTCATCCTCGAGGCGCGCGAGGACGGAGACATCGTTTTCCGGCTCGCGGGCACCCGCATCTGCGATCTCTTTGGGCGGGACCTGCGCGGCGAACGTTTCTCATCGCTCTGGGCGCATGGCCAGCACGCGGATATCGAACGCACGGCGATGGGCGTTATGGACCACGCCATGCCGGCCCTGTTCAATGCCACCGGCTACAGCACCGTCGGGCACCAGGCCTCCTTCGAGATCATCATGATGCCGCTGCGCTCGTCGCACGGCGCTTGCGACCGGCTGCTCGGCGCGATCGCGCCGGTGGCGGCCGCAAGCTGGCTGGAGATCGTGCCGCTCGAATTGCTGGCGCTCGACCGCAGCCGTCTCCTACCTGAAAAGTTCAGCAAGGTCGCGCCGGCCGAACTGCGCCCGATCAACGAGATCGTCGCAGGAAAAAGCATCGGCTTCGGCCAGGCCATGCGCCGCGTGGTGTCGCAGCTGCTGAGTGTCGAGGCGCGCTGAGCGTCTCGTTTCAGGACAGCGGCCATACTCGTTTTTGGCTATGTCGGCGGGCGCCGAGACAACCTTCTGTTAATGGATTGAAGGTAAAGATTGGCCTCTGAGATTTTCATGAAGAAGCCTTTTGATGCACTCGTTCCAGCCAGCACAGACGCAACGACCTGCGCCGCGCCCTGAACAAGGCGTTTTCCAGCGCGTGCCGATCAATATGCAGGGCCGGCTGATGCTTGCGAACTACGAGGAGTTTGAATGCATGGTGATCGACATGTCGCCCGGCGATATGTACGTCACCTGCTCCGGCCGGCCGCGCGCCAACGAACGCGTCGTCGCCTATATCGACCATCTCGGGCGCGTCGAAGGTTATGTCCAGACGCTCGACGGCCGCGGCTTCACCATGTCGATCAATGCCACCGAGCGCAAACGCGAGAAGCTCGCCGCTCAGCTCACCTGGCTTGCCAACAAGCACGAGCTCGGCCTGCCGGAAGATCGCCGGCACGACCGTCTGACGCCGCGTGACGTCAAGACCGAACTGACGCTCGATGACGGCACGCGATATGCCTGCCGCATCATGGACCTTTCGCTCTCCGGCGCGGCCGTCGATGTCGAGATGCGTCCTTCCATCGGAACGGCGGTGCGTCTCGGCAATATGCGCGGCCGTGTCGTGCGCCATTTCGTCGAAGGCGTGGCGATCGAATTCCTGTCGATCCAGTCCCGCGAGACGTTGCGGGAATTCCTCTGACAGCTGCTGGGAGTGCACTGCCCCCGCCAGGGATTTCCGCGGCGGCTGCATTTTCGCCAGACTTCCGCCGAGGCTGCTGCCAGCGGTTGTTCCAACCAGTAGATGTGTAATCTTATGAGTGGAATAACCTGCGACACCGCTCAGCCGGGAGCAGGTCGCGCATAATTCGGCAGCGATTTTGCGCCCGGCAGCGCCGCCCTTCCCTTTGCTATCGAGATAAAGGATAAGGTCCTCCCCGACCGCAGAGGCACCGATGTCAGCTCTCTATCCGAAAATCGAACCCTATGATCATGGTCTGCTCGACACGGGCGACGGCAACCTGATCTATTGGGAGACCTGCGGCAATCCGAATGGGCGACCGGCATTGGTGCTGCACGGCGGGCCGGGCTCCGGCTGTTCGACTGACGCCCGACGCCAGTTCGATCCCGAGGCCTATCGGATCGTCCTCTTCGACCAGCGCAATTGCGGCCGAAGCCTGCCGAGTGCGGCCGATCCCACGACCGACCTCTCCCTGAATACGACCTGGCATCTCGTGGCCGATATCGAGAGGCTGCGGCTCTCTCTCGACATAGACAGCTGGCTGCTTTTCGGCAACTCCTGGGGCTCGACGCTGGCGCTCGCCTATGCCGAAACGCATCCGCAGCGAGTCGCCGCGATCGTCCTGTCGGGCGTCACCACCACGCGGCGTTCGGAAATCGACTGGCTCTGTCGCGGCATGGCGCCGCTCTTTCCGGAAGAATGGCATCGTTTCCGTCAGGGGATTCCTTCCAGCATGCAGGGGCTGGATGAGGATATGGCCGGAGCCTATCACCGTCTCCTCAACGATCCGGACCCGCAGACGCGTCTGAAGGCGGCGCGCGACTGGCATGACTGGGAGGCAGCCTCGATCCTGCTCGCCGATCCGGACGGACTGCCGCGCCGCTGGGCCGACCCGGTCTACGTTCTGACACGCGCCCGCATCATCACCCATTATTTCCTCAACGGTGCCTGGCTGGAGGACGGCGTGCTCTTGACGAACGCCGCACAGCTTGCCGGCATTCCAGGCATCCTGTTGCAGGGACGGTTCGACATCGAGGCACCACTTGTCACCGCCTGGGAACTAGCGCGCGCTTGGCCCGAAAGTGAACTCAGGATTCTCCCGTACGCTGCCCATTCCACCGCAAATGCTGATATGAGCGCAGCAATCGTCGCCGCCACCGACCGGTTTCGCAATTTCCCTCAAAAATAATTTTTCCTTTTGAGTCGCGGAGCGCGGCAGTTTTCCGGTCATCGGCCGAACAATTCCCGTCATTCCGGGCCCTTTTGTCCAAAGACCGCATGCCGCCGGCAAGGACGGCTTCCCCGCAGGAGTTTACCCGGCTCAGGGGAAACCCTTAATGGCCGCGCGGCAGCACAGCCTTTTCGAGCGCGAAAGCCTTGCCGCATAACTTACAATTTTAATCGACTTCGAGACAAATGCGCCTCGAATTTTATGCGCATTCGAGTTTGTTTTTAGCCAAGTTTTATCGGCATTTGATTCAACTAAGCCTTTAATTCTATTACGTAATTTTGCGCGAGATAAAAACGTCTGTGTCATTGTCGCCTCAACTTAGGGGAGACGGCAATGACGACTGCGAATATCCTGAAAGGCGGCCTTCTGGCCGGTGCGATCATGATGGCAATGGCGGGTTCGGGACAGGCAACCCCAGCAAGCATGGCACTGGCAGGCAATGCCAGCCCGCCGATCGGACACTACGAGTTCTGCAAGGCCAATCCAACGGAATGCGCCTATGCCGGCGGCGACGCCGGACCGGCCATTCTCACCGAGGAGCGCTGGAAGGAAATTCTCAAGGTCAACTACACCGTCAATTCGTCGGTCCAACCGGAAACGGATGAACAGATCTACGGCGTCGAAGAGCGCTGGGCCTATCCGACCAGCGTCGGTGACTGCGAGGACTATGTCCTGCTGAAGCGCAAGATGCTGATCGAGGACGGCTTTTCGCCATCCGACACGCTGATCACGGTCGTGCTGCAGCCGAACGGCGAAGGCCATGCCGTGCTGACGGTCCGCACCGACCACGGCGACTTCATTCTCGACAACATGCGCAACAAGGTGCTGCTGTGGTCGGACACTGAATACACCTATCTCAAGCGCCAGTCTGCCAATGATCCGGGCCGCTGGTCGAAGCTTCAGGACGGCCGCACCGTCGCGGTCGGCAGCGTCAAGTAGCAGCATAGCCCGCCGGCCAAGCCGGCGCTGGTTTCGGCCCGGTCAGTCCCCGCATCCCGTCCCGACCGGTGCCCAAGAGCCGTTCCCGCTGTCCCGGGAACGGCTCGTCCTCTTTGGGACAAGGGCCATTCCGATACAGCGGCAACCCGAAAACTTAGCGAATTATTAACCCTGCCGGTCTGATCATGTTGGTGAGATTCATCATCGGCACCGGCGGCTCATGTTCTTTCTGCGGCGGACCGAAACACGAAGAACCGCCATGAGCCAAGCCGCGCAAAGCACACCGGACGAGCAGCCGCTTTTTTCCATGGGGTTCCTCCTGCGCGCGATGGCGGCGATCGCCGTCCTTGCGGTCCTGACCGTCGCCATCAGCATTGCAGGCCGTTGGTTCGGCCGGCATATCTCCCTCGCCGGCAATACCGACAGCACAGCTGAAATTCGGTTGACCATCGGCCGCGATACGGTGAAATTTCCGGAAAATACCATCCGCTTTCCGAGCCAGAGACATGACGGGGCAACCGAGCGCGTCGATCTCTACCTCGCCTGGCCTGACATGTGGGGTTACGGCAAGGACAACCATCTTCGATTCGACGATGTCGCCCAATCTTCCGGCCTGATCTTCCTGCAGATCGCCCAGAGCACCATGTCGCGTGACATGTCCGGCCGGCTGGAGCCGATCTATTCGCATCTGATCGAAGGATCGGCCGAGGCTTTTCGCGACGGATTGACGCTGCACCGCCTTCGCGCCGACGCCGGCTATGGCGACGAAGTGCTGCTGACGGCACCCGTCAAGGGCGGACCGGACTACGTCGTGCGCTGCCTATTGCCGTCAACCCCGGACAAGGCGGCAAGCGGTGATTGCCAGCGAGATATCAAGGTCGGCAAGGATCTCAGCGTCCTCTACCGCTTCTCCAGCAGCCATCTCGACGATTGGGAACATATTGATGCCGCGATCCGCACCTTTGTAGAGGCGCGTCTTATGAACCGTTCTGCGACAGGTCCCTAAAATGCTGCCGGAAGGCGAGTGAAACGATTCATCATAAACGGATTGGTAACGCTGAATCGGTAATTTCAAAAGACGAGCTGTGCGGCGGGGGGTGTGCGGTTCCTGCCCAATATCTGAAATGCAAGCGAAGAGTGGAATAGTGTCAAGGTCAGTCTCCTCCGTATCATCATTCCGGTCCGGCAGCTTTTTCGCAAAGCTCCTGGCGATCCTTTCGGTGGCTCTCACGGTCGTCCTGGTTGATTCAGTCAATGCGGAAGCGAAGACGGCCAATCCGAAATATGCAGGCATCGTCGTCGACGCCAAGACCGGCAACGTTCTCTACAGCGAGAATGCCGATCGGCTGCAGTACCCGGCCTCGCTAACCAAGATGATGACACTCTACATGGTCTTCGAAGCGCTGGAGCAAGGGCGCATCCGTCTCGACACGCCGGTTCCCTTCTCCGCTCATGCCGCTGCCCAGGCACCCACCAAACTTGGCGTGCGCGCCGGCGGCACGATTACCGTGCAACAGGGCATCCTCGGTCTCGTCACTCTGTCGGCGAATGATGCCTCAACCGCCCTCGGCGAACTGCTGGCAGGCAGCGAGGATCGCTTTGCCCAGTTGATGACAGCCAAGGCGCATGCTCTCGGCATGACGCGCACCACCTATCGCAACGCCAACGGCCTTCCGAACACTGCGCAGATGACGACGGCGCGCGACCAGGCCCGCCTCGGCATCGCTCTCCGTCAACATTTCCCGCAATATTACGGCTATTTTTCCACCCGCGCATTCAAGTTCGGCAGCCGCACGATCCGCAGTCATAACCGGCTGGTCGGCTCAGTGCGCGGTGTCGACGGAATCAAAACCGGTTACACGCGGGCCGCCGGCTTCAATCTTGTGAGTTCTGTCCAAGTTGACGGCAAGTCGATCGTCAGCGTGGTGCTTGGCGGTACTTCCGGAGCGGCTCGCGACGCCCAGATGCGCAATCTGATCGCCACTTACCTGCCCAAGGCGTCGAGCCGCGGCGGAAACGCGGCGCTGGTGGCTCAAGCAGCCCCTGCCCCGGCGATTATCGAAACGCCCGCTCCGGTTCAGCCGCAGAAGGCCCGGCAGCAGCTCGCCCAGCAGCCAGTCGCCCAGCAACAGGTCGCCCCGCAGCAGGTCGCAAAGACGATCACCGCAGCGCAGCCGCCGATTTCCGCCGCTGCCGCCGATCTCAGCCTGCCGCACAAGGGGCCGCTGCCGGACGCTCGCTATCAGGTGGCCGCGACCGAAGTCGCCTATGCCGAAACATCCGCGACGAAGTCAGACAACCCGCTGGTCGCCCAGGCCATGCCGGCACCGACCAAGGTCAAGACCACGAGCTTCAAGCCGCAGGCTCCGGCCGCAGCACCTGCCGAACCGGACAGCGCCGCCGTCGATCACGTCACCACTGCTTCGACCAGCGCCGCCCCGGAAAGCGCCGCGCCTGCGGGCTGGGTCGTACAGGTCGGCGTCTCGCCGAGCCGGCAGATGGCCATGGATCTTCTGGAGGGCGCCAAAAGCAAGGGCGGCAAGGCGCTGGCCTCTGCAAAACCCTTCGCCGTTGCCTATGGTACGGGCAACGACCAGGTCTACCGCGCCCGCTTCGGCGGCTTCGACGATCAGCGCGATGCGGTCAACGCCTGCAAGGCCTTGAAGAAGGCCGGCATCAAGTGCTGGGCGGCTGCACAATGAGCTATTCGATGCTGCCTGCAACACGGCCGGCGGCATTGGTAACGGCCGGAATCGGTGTTTGCGTTTCCGGCCACCATTCTTGAACTCGATCAGTAGTGCGTACGGGGAAAACAATGGCGATCAATGAAAATGTTCCGGGAATGCCAGGCGACCGCCGCAGCGGGGCCAAAGGGCGCTCAGCCCTGCATCCGCTGCACGAAGCGGCGCTGCGGTTGGCCGAGATGGGCCTGCAGCGGCCGAGAGCGAAATCTGCCAAGACCCGCGATCTCATCAACCTGCTGCTTTGCCACGGCGCTCGCGCCTGGCGCTATTCCCAGCCGGAAGCCCGGATCCATCTGCATGTGACCTCGCCCGACGGCAGCGCCCCGGTGCAATTGCGCCTGCGCTGAGCCGCCGGTGCTGTCGGGAACCGCTGTATTCGGCGGCAAAAGTTAATGCAGGTCGCCCGGAAGTGTGCAGCGGTTCCGGGACAACGACATGCATAAAAACAAAGAGCTAGAGCGCGTTGCGTGGATCTTATTTGATGCGACGCGCATTAGAGCAGGCCGAGCTCAGTAAGCTCGCGTCGCAGGTCGGCCGGCATTTCGGCGATGCCGGCGCCCAGGCTCGTCAGATCGGCCGGCACGTCATCCTGCGCATAGTAGCGCCAGCCCTGGAACGGCCGCTTCGGCTGTACCGCGGTTTCGATGACTTCGGGACCGAGCATCAGGCGGCAGCGCGAAATCCCTTCGGCGTCGGTGAAGGTCTCGATGTCGAGCAGCCGCTGTCTCGCCTGCACTTGCCCCTTGATCACCCAATAGAGCGAGCCGCCGTCGAGCAGCTCCTCCATGCGTTTGGGCACCATGCGGGTCGTATGCACCGAATGCGGCTCGAGCCCGGCGGCAATGGCGCGCAGCGAGCGCTCCGCCACCCATTCGCGCAGATCGTCGATCGAGTCGGCGCCGACGCAGAGTTTGATGAGATGCAATGCCATACCGCCGTTGAAATCCTTTTGGCGGCGAGCGTCAAGCGCCTACGGCATGCCGGGAGAAACTGTGCAGCAGTTTTGCACTTGCGGAAAAGTTGAACCGCTCTGACGCGGTGGCAAACTCAGCATTCGACGACATTGACGGCGAGGCCGCCGGTCGAGGTTTCCTTGTATTTCTCGCTCATGTCGTGGCCGGTCTGGCGCATCGTCTCGATGCAGGCGTCCAGCGGCACGAAGTGCTGGCCGTCGCCCTTGACGGCGAGCGATGCCGCCGTGACGGCCTTGACCGCCCCAAGCGCATTGCGCTCGATGCAGGGGACCTGGACCAGGCCCGCAACCGGATCGCAGGTCATGCCGAGATGATGTTCGAGCGCAATCTCGGCGGCGTTCTCGATCTGCTCCGGCGTGCCGCCCATCACGGCCGCAAGGCCGGCAGCCGCCATCGCCGCGGCCGAACCGACCTCGCCCTGACAGCCGACCTCGGCGCCCGAGATCGAGGCGTTATGCTTGATGATGCCGCCGATGGCGGCGGCCGTCAGCAGATAATCGCGAATACCGTTCTGGTCCCAGTCCTCGTGAAAATGCTCGTAATAGCGGATCGTCGCCGGAATGACGCCGGCCGCCCCGTTGGTCGGCGCGGTGACGACACGGCCGCCGGCCGCATTTTCCTCGTTGACGGCCATCGCATAGACACTGAGCCAATCGTTGGCGAGCAGCGGATTGACGCGATTGCTGCGCCACTCCTCCTGCAGCTTGTCGTGAATCCTGCGGGCGCGGCGCTTGACGTTGAGGCCGCCCGGCATGACGCCATCGACCTTGAGGCCGCGCTCGATGCAGGAGCGCATTGCCTCCCAAATTCTGTCGAGCCCCTGATCGAGCTCCTCTCGGCTGCGCTGGCTCTCCTCGTTCGCCCGCTTCATCTGCGCAATCGAAAGCCCCGAGCGCTCGGCCATGTCGAGCATCTGCCTGGCGGTCGCGAAAGGATAGGGCACGCGCGCGCCGCCTGCGGCGTTCTTCTTCGCCCGCATCTGTTCCAGTTCGGTGTCTGTGACGACGAAGCCGCCGCCGACCGAATAATAGATGCGTTTCAAGAGCAGCCGGCCGTCACGGTCATAAGCGGAAAAGATCATGCCGTTGGCATGGCCGGGCAGCGGCTGCTTCTTGTCGAAAACCAGGTCGGTCTTCGGCTGGAATTGGTAGGCCGGATGGCCCGCCGGCGTGATGCGGCCGGTGCGCTCAACCGTATCGATGATGCCGTCCATCTTGTCGGGATCGACGCTGTCGGGCGCTTCGCCCATCAGCCCGAGGATGACGGCCCTGCCCGTTCCATGGCCGATGCCGGTATGGGCGAGCGAACCATGCAGGCTGACCTTGATCGCGGCGACCTGCGCGCCCGATGACGGGCGTGGCCATTCATTCGACAGGATCAGATCGAGAAACCGGTTGGCAGCCGACATCGGACCCATCGTGTGCGAACTCGACGGCCCGACACCGATCTTGAACACGTCGAATACCGAGAGAAACATGGATGCGCCTTCTGAACACTGGAATGCAAATTTAGACGCCGCCGGTTTCTGATCCAAGCGGCAAACCGACATCGCATAGAGTCGGTGCGACATTCCGACTGCACACTGGGATGACACAGACAAAACCCGCGCAACGCAGCGATGCGGCAACCGATTGTTACGAACATCGTCGCCTCACTGCAAGAGACGATCATCGTGCCACGAAGATGTCGCTTGAGCAAAGGCTCAGACGAAAGCTCGGCAGAAGCGGCGCGGTTTTCGGCCAGCCCGGATCAGAGAGCCTTCTGCGACCGCTTTTCAAACGCGCAGTTTCGGCGCGGCCTCTCATTGCCGTCACTGTCGAAAATGCCGGCTTAAAACGTCAGTCCAGTAAGGTCCAGTCTGCTTGTACCTTGCCATTGTGCTCACCAAGTCTGGGCGACTTGCGGTGCGAGGAGAGCGGCTGCCCTGAGAAAATGATGGGTGTACGGATGCCCGTTATCCCTTCATTGTCCACGGCCATCTTTCGATGCGCGACTTGCGGGTCGGCAAACACGTCTTCGACGGTATTGATGGGGCCGGCGGGAATGCCCACGCGCGCCAGGTCGGCTAGCAGATCCGTCCGCTTGAAAAGCTTCGTCTGTGCTTCCATGACCGATGTCAGTTCCTCTCGATGGCGAACTCTTTCCGCATTCGACTTGAAACGGACGTCGTCTGCCACAGCGGATAGCCGGAGGATATCGCATAACCGTGCAAACTGAGCGTCGTTCCCGCAGGCGATAATGATATTGCCGTCAGACACCGGGAATACTTGGTATGGCGCGATGTTGGGATGCGCATTGCCAAGTCTCGTCGGCGCCTTTCCCGAAGCCAGGAAATTCATTGCCTGGTTGGCCAGCACACCCACCGCACTGTCCAGAAGTGCCATATCTATGAACTGTCCCTCACCTGTCGTATTTCGGAGGATCAGAGCGGCTTGGATAGCGATGACCGAATAGAGTCCCGTGAAGATATCGGCGAACGCGACGCCGATTTTCTGTGGCTCCCGATCAGGTTCACCGGTCAGATCCATGATGCCCGCCATGCCCTGGACGATAAAATCGTATCCTGCACGCCCGGCATAAGGACCGGTTTGGCCAAAGCCGGTAATCGAGCAATAGATCAGTCTTGGGTTGATCGCCTTCAGGCTCTCGTAATCAAGGCCGAACTTCTTCAACCCGCCTACCTTGAAGTTCTCGATGACGACGTCCGCGTTCGCGACCAGTGCGCGAAGCTTGTCGACGTCCTCCACAGCGTTGAAATCCGCTGTGATGCTTAGTTTTCCGCGATTGCAGCTGTGGAAGTAGGCTGCAGCGACATCATCGCCATCCCTGATGAAAGGAGGCCCCCAGCGACGCGTATCGTCGCCCTCCGGGCTTTCCACCTTGATGACGGTCGCACCCAGGTCGGCAAGTGTTTGTCCGGCCCACGGACCAGCCAGGATTCGCGCCAGTTCCAAGACCCGAACGCCTTCAAGCGGAGACTGCATCGATAACTCCCTGATCATTCACAAGTTGGCGGATCGTCGTTTCGCTACATATTCGGATAGACCGGCCCCTCGCCGCCCTGCGGCGGCACCCAGTTGATGTTCTGGTTGGGGTCCTTGATGTCGCAGGTCTTGCAGTGCACGCAGTTCTGGGCGTTGATGACGACGGTCTTGTCGCCATCCTTCTCCACCCATTCATAGCCGCCGGCCGGACAGTAGCGGGTCGACGGGCCGTCATAGATGCCGAGCTCGGAGCTCTTCTGCAGGCCCATGTCCTTGACCTGCAGATGCACCGGCTGGTCTTCCTCATGATTGGTGTTCGACAGGAACACCGAGGACAGACGGTCGAAGGTCAAGACCCCATCCGGTTTGGGATAGGCGATCGGCTTGTGCTGCGCGGCCGGCTCCAGGCTCTCCGCATCGGTCTTGCCGTGTTTCAGCGTGCCGAAGAAGGAAAAGCCGAACAGCGTGTTGGTCCACATGTCGAGACCGCCGAGCGCCACACCGAGCGCGGTGCCGAACTTCGACCACAGCGGCTTGACGTTCCTGACCCGCTTCAGGTCCTTGCCGATGTCGCCCTTGCGCCAGTCGGTCTCGATCTCGACGACCTCGTCATGGCTGCGGCCTGCTGCGATCGCCGCCGCCAGCTTCTCGGCCGCCAGCATGCCCGACAGCACCGCATTGTGGCTGCCCTTGATGCGCGGCACGTTGACGAGACCGGCCGAACAGCCGATCAGCGCCCCGCCGGGAAAGGACAGCTTCGGCACCGACTGGTAGCCGCCCTCGGTGATGGCGCGCGCCCCATAGGACAGCCGCTTGCCACCCTCGAAAGTGCCGCGGATCGCCGGATGGGTCTTGA